>WQXD01000482.1 GCA_009785015.1 Oscillospiraceae bacterium
GCGCGTTTTTCTACGTCGGTCACGCCGAACGGCACGCAGACAATAACTCTTGGTCTGTTGAAAACAATAATTCCTGCGGCTTTTTTGAAAAACGCGTTGAGCATTTTCGCCGTAACGTCAAACTCGGCTATAACGCCGTCTTTCAGCGGACGGAAGACTTCTATTGTTTCGGGAGCCTTGCCCAGCATATTTTTGGCTTCGTTTCCCACTGCGAGAAGTTTTTTTGTTTTCTTCTCGATTGCGGCAACAGACGGCTCGCGCAGTAATATCCCCTTGCCTTTCATATAAACGAGAGTATTTGCCGTACCCAAATCTATCCCGATGCTTTTGGTGAAAAAGTTCATATATATCCTTTCAAATCAAAATCATATCATCATATCAAATCAAATACAGTCAAACCAAAATCTTTTTTTAAAATATTCACGAATTTAAATACAGGCAGTCCCGCGATATTAAAAAAATCGCCTTCGATATTTTCTATAAACGCCGCGCCTATCCCCTCCGCGCCGTATGACCCGGCTTTAGTCAGCGGGTCGCCTGTTTCGACATAAGCCTCTATCTCTTTTTTGTCTATCTCTCTGAACTTTACTTTTGTAACGTCGTAATCGCTTATGATTTTATTTTTGTAAACGACGCATATCCCCGAATAAACTTCGTGATGTTTCCCCGAGAGCTCCGTCAAAGTCCTGACTGCGTCGCCTGTGTCGCTCGGTTTGCCGAGTATCTGTCCGTTATACGCCACGATCGTATCCGCCGTGACGATCATGACAGAGTTATTATATATTTTTAATATTTCGGATTCGGCTTTGCGGGCTTTCCGCTCCGCAAGCTCCACGACGATCTGCGCGGGCGTTAAAATTACGCCGCCGTCAAAACTCTCGTCCGCGTCGGTCACGTATATCTCGGCGTTTATGCCGAAGCTCTTAAAAATACTCCGCCGCGCCGCCGACTGCGACGCCAAAATTATTTTTATATAAATCACCTGTTTGTTTAAAAATATTTATAAATAATATGTATATTGCAATTATAGCACAAAATTATTGTCAAAAATCAACTTTTCAACAATAATTTTTTAAATTTTATATTTTTAATAAAAAAACTTGTAACAAAACGCATATCTGATGTATATTACTATATGAATACGTATTCAAAATAAACAGCAGCAGGCAAAACAGAGGGGAGAGCGCATTATTAATGGAACGGCAAGCAGTTGAAGAATATATACAAAAATACGGCTCGGCGGTGTACCGCCTTGCCTATGTCAAAACAAAAAAACGGGAGGAAGCCGACGATATTTATCAGAATGTTTTCTTATCGTTTATCACTCACATTGATAATTATAATTTTGAATCCGAGGAACATGTCAAGCATTGGCTTATACGTACAACCTGCAACGAATGTAAAAGAATATTCCGCAAGCGCACATGGTTTCAGCTTGAGGAAACAGATTTGACTTATGAGCTTGACGAGCCCGATCAAACGCTTGCGGCCGTACTGTCGCTGCCGGGTAAACTTAAAGACGTTATACATTTATTTTATTATGAAGATATGACTTGCGAGGAAATAGCGAAAACGCTGAAAATTTCAAATCAGGCGGTGCGGGTACGGCTTCACAGGGGACGCGAAGCATTAAAAATTAAACTTGAAAATAATGAAAACACAGAAAGGAATGACGATCATGAATCAATTCAAGGAAAATTATAAAACGGCTCTTGACAGGATCGAGCCAAACGAAAGTTTAAATAATAAAATTTTAAACAAGCCGCAAAAATCTAAAACTTACCCGAAATATTTAAAAAAGATAAGCATAATCGCCGCTATATCGGTCTTTATTTTTTCGGCTGCCGTATCCGCAGTATATATTTATAATTCAACCGGAGGTTTTGAAAAGTTTTTCGGTACGGACAGCGGCTATGATATTTATACCCCGACCGTAATAAGCAGTTCGTCAAGCGGCGACGACGTGATATTTAATTATACCGGATCATGGTGCGACGGTGTAAATCTGTATATAAGCGGCACGGTGATAACGCCCGAACCATTAAAACAGGACGGCATATACAGTATAACGTCGATCATAAAATTACAAGGCAGCGAAAAAGACGATTGGGGATACAGCAAATTGTATATTACCGGTGAAAACACAGCGGAATTTCTTTTTCCGTTTGCAAACTTCCGGGACGAAATCGGCGGCAGCGGAAGTGTAAAAGGCGAAAGCATTATTATAGACATACAAATTAATTGGGTGTATCATCAGGAAACAGACGAACAGGGCGATATTATAAGTACGGGAGAATTTTACCCGCCGCCCGAATACGGGGGAAAATGGCTGACTACTTTATCCGTGCCCATAAACAGCGAAGACGATTATATCATAATCAACGAAACGCATATAATTGATTTAAGCGGCGAATACAATTTCTTCGTCGGAGAAGATTACAGACCCCTGTTTGATTACGATAATGAGGTTTATTTCGAATATACGCCGTTGATAATCAATTCGGTCAAATTAAATCCGTTTACTCTGATTGTCGAAGGCGAAGGCTTTGAATATATAAAAACACAGCAAGGCGTAAACGGTCACAGTTGGACCGGACTGTATATGTGTTATATCAAAACCGAAGGCGGACTGACGGAGTTCCACAGCGATGGCAATAATGCCGCATCTTTCAGACTGGCGGACAATAAAATGACGGTTACTTTCTACCGTCCGCTTGATTTATCTAAAGTAATCTCATTGGCGGTCGTAAGCGACGACTTTGGTTTCGGA
>WQXD01000483.1 GCA_009785015.1 Oscillospiraceae bacterium
CGCTTTACGAAACGCGCGAATACCCGTACCTTTCGTCAAACGATACGTCGCTCGTACCGAAAACAATCTCCGATAAATACGGCAGGACCCTGACTTTATCAAATATACAATGGAGGACGCAGAATACCGTTACGGTAGATTACAGCCAGTTACCCGACGAATACACAGCGGTAGCGTCATATACGGGAACAGCTTACAGAACCGTTGTCACGGGGTATATAACGACAGCCGAGTACAGCGGTACGGTTTCAAAAAGCAAAACCGGGAAAACAATATATACGGCGTATTTTACGGGGATACCTATTGTTACGGTCATAGAACCCGAAATACCGCCGCAGACCGACGAACCGGAACCGGAGCCGGAAGATATTACGGAGCCTGTTGAAACAACGGCGGAACCCGAACCGGAAACGACGGAATCTCCAAAAGAACCTACCTATATAATAATCATAGAGCAGGAACCGACAGAGATTCCGACAATATCTTCGGAAACAGAAACACCGCCGAAATCAGAAAAAAGTAATTTAGCCCTCATAATAATCATTATTTTGGAAACGTTGGGCTTCGGCGGATTTATCGCATATAAATCCATAAAGAAAAAAACAAAAGGAGGAACTATAACAGAATGAAAAAAATAATAATCACAGCAGTTATATTCGCAGCGTTATTAATCAACATGATTTTGCCCGTTTTCGCGTATAATTATATTTTCGAGAGCGGCGATGATTACGGCGATGTACTCGGCAAACCTACAAGCACCGACGTTATCGTTATTATAGACCCTATGACGGAAAACACGCGCAGGAACAAAGACGCGTCGTATAACCCTCCGCCATACGGCGTAGGTTCGGGCGACATTCCCACGGATTATTCGAGCCTGTATCATAATAATTCGCCGTCATACAGCGGCGGCGGTACGGGCGGCGCGTCAATCGGCGTAACATACTCGGACAATAACAATAATTCCGGCGGGAGCGTTTCGCCCGTCACCGGAACAGATTACGGCGGTATGCTGCCGCCCACGTCAATGGATTCGCCCGATATACTAAATATGCAGCCGTTATATTACAACGACGGCTCAATCGGCACGTTATCCATACCGAAACTCAATCTGACCGTTAAGGTTTTCGAGGGCGAAACATTGGACAATATGCGCGCGGGCGTGGGACACTTCGAGTTTACAAGTACGTGGGACGGTAACGTTTCAATCGCCGGACATAACCGGGGTGTACCCACCGCAATCGGCGGCATAAAAGACCTAAAAAACGGAGATAAAATAACGTACACGACAAAATACGGCGTAAGAACGTATGAAGTATATAACAAGCAGAAGATAAGCGACACGGATTATTCCGTTCTCGGCTGGTCTGATACGAATATCCTGACGCTCATAACGTGCGTCGAGGGAGTGCCTAATCTCCGTTGGGCGGTACAATTTAAAGAAATAAAATAAAATATGATTCGGAGATACAAAACAAATATTCCGAATAAATATTTCAAACAAATGCTTGACAAACGCATTTTTTTATGATATAATATAGGCGAAGAAAGGACAGTGATAAATATGAAAAAAATAATAAAAATTTTAGCGGTCGCGCTCATACTGACGATGTTTGTTAATTCAATACCCGTTTTCGCGGCAAATCTGAATGAAAAATGTAAAATCACGGTAAACGGGCAAACCGCCGAATGGAAATCAAAACCCTTTTTAGCCTACGGACCGCAAGGCGACGCGAAACTATTAATACCCATGAAAGATTTCTTTACAACATCAGGCTATACAGTTACCTACGACCCGAAACTAAACCAATCCGTATTTACCGCCGATAAAAACTCAGAATATGAAACATTTTACGCCGATTTAAAAACCGGGCAAATTGTAAAAGGAGGACAAAAGCCCGATAAAAACGCTGTAAATCAAGTATATCTCATAAATAACTGTCTGTATATAACCGATTATGAATTAAAAAATACGGCAAAATCGTTTTTAAACGATTTAACGATAAAAATTGACTATAATTATATCTATACTCCGCATGAAATCTATATAACCGATTACAGCAGTTATTTTCCAATACAAAATAATCTATCTTCCCTGACGATAGAATTATCCGGCAAATATCCCGACCGCCCCTATTCCGGCGACCAATATACAAAGTATAATACTGGCGAATGGGTTTCGGGAAACGAGATAAAAAAGCAATTCAATAAAATAGCATTAGACGAATTATGGGACGGTTTCGGTAACCTGCACTTCTATACGGGGAAAAGCGAACAAAACGAACTCACGGGAAAAGGCACATGGGACAGCAAATCTTACGCGGTAGCGTGGGAAATGATGGATTCAATCGCCGAAGAAATTAACAGAATCCGTAAACAAAACGGATTATCTGAATTAAGTATAGACAATTCAATATGCTTTACGGGCATAGGGGCGAAAGATTCAAAAGTCAACACAGTTTTCGATAACGCGATACACAACATCGAAAATAACAAAGCGGCGCACACATATAACGGCAAAACCAACGCGGCTGAGTGTATGGCTTCGGGCATAGCTTCATACAGCGCAAATGATAAAACAACGTTGGCAATCGCCCGTCATACCGTCAATCAATGGTACAAAAGCACAAAAGGGCACAAAAACATCATAATGGGCGCAAAATATAAGACTATGGGGATTTTAGTGATAATTACCGATACGCGGGCTATGGAAACATACGCCGTATTCAAATAAAATTCTTAAAAACAAATAACACAAACGCACACGGGC
>WQXD01000484.1 GCA_009785015.1 Oscillospiraceae bacterium
ATTAAGATTCAGCGTATTGCGTATCGACTGCGGAGCGGCTCAGACAGGAGAATACGAAGACAGCAACGGAAATCTTTGGGTTCCGGATAAGCCGTACTTTTCGGGGTCGTGGGGCTATACGCGTATGAATGGCGGTTCCGGAGCCGGACTGAACGGCGTTCCTCAGGCAAATGCCGACGGGGCACCGATCGACTGGCAGCTGTATCGCACGACGAGATGGGGCGCGCCATTGATATATCAGTTTGATTGTTTGGAACCTGGCGATTATACAGTCAACTTCTATCATGTCGAAGATTTCCACGATAATGCCGGCTTACGTCTTTTTGATGTGTGGATATACGATAAAAACGACGAAACCAATACAATAAAATGCGTGAACGAATTATTGAACGACCGTGTTGATTTAGTCGCGCTGGGCGGCAAATTCAAGCCTTTCCATATGTCTGTGGAATATACGGTAAAAGAAAACTCTCCGCTGGTGATCGAACTTGAAGCTCCCACGGATAACGGGATAATCGCGGCGATCGAGTTTATTAAGAAATAATATTATGAAAAAGAAAATTCCGTCCATAGTGATGATCATTTTCCTGGCATCTCTGGTTTTACGAAGAATGCGTCCCGCGCTTGGACATCTTATTAATTTTATTAGGGGGTTATTTGAAAAATGAAGAAGAAAATATATTATTTTACGGCGATACTGCTTATCCTGTTGATGGTCGGAGCTGCTTTCACGGGTTGTAAACTTAGAGATGACGGCAAAAGCGGCGGCGACGGGATTCCGTCCGGCGGCGATGAAACTCCCGACGATTCCGAACCTAAAAAAGAATACAAGCCGTTGATCCCGACAGATGACTACGATTACGAGTATGTACCGCCTTCCGGACCTGTTCCGATGGATACTTTCAGGCTCAACTGCGGCGGCGGGGCTTTAAGAGATTTAAACGGAAACGAATGGGAAGGCGACTACACATACGACCCGGGTTATTACGGCAGAAAAGTAGCAAATGTTGCGACATATGCGGTAGGCGGAACGAATACCGAAATACCCGACTTGTACAAATCAATAGTATATGCTAATCCGTTGGAATACATATTTGACAATATAATACCCGGCATATATAAAATAAAGCTGTACACAGCCGAAACGCATTACCCGGACGGAGATGCCAATGCGCGCACGTTCAGCGTCTTTATAAACGGTGTATTGTATGAAGCGGATATTTGCCCGTCCAAAATCGGCGGCTTGCGAGCGGCTTATGAGCCGGAATACGTTGTTGAGATAGGCGATGAGCCTTTGATCATCACGCTTCGGGCTTCTGTAGATTTCAGCCTGCTTGCGGGAATCGAAATAACTCCCGCGACTGCGGAGGATCTTTCTCCCGAAATAGTGCTTGAAATCGATCCGACAGATACCCTGCGTATCAACTGTGGTTCGAACAATTATACAGACAGCAGCGGAATTTTATGGGAATCCGACAGAGTATATATAAAAGGCAGCTGGGGATTTTCATCGGACGGAACCGGCATCGCGCCATTCACGGAAATACCGTTCGACGGCGCGGTTATAGACCCGCAGTTATATCAGCTTCTTCGCTACGCCCCGGACATCACTTATATTATTGACCATCTTATTCCCGGCGATTACACCGTTAATTTTTATTTGTCAGACCCGCACGCGACTTCTAAAGGGCGGCGTATATTCGATATACTGATAAACGGAACTGTGGTCGCGGATTCTATCGACCTATTTGACGTAGGACAGTCTGTTCCGCATATAATAACGTCGGAGTTCTCCGTTGCCGAAGGCAGACAGACGAAAATTTCTTTCATAGGACACAACTCACCTGACGGAAACGCTTTAATAAACGCAATAGAAATTTTACCGAAATAAATATTAAGGAGAAATGGTTCTATGTTCAAGCAAAAGAAATTTTTATCGATCATAGCGTTGATTTTAGGCGTACTAATGATTTGCGCCGCGTTCACGGGCTGTAAGCTCAGGGATAACGACGACGGAACTCCGGAAAGCGGAGATGAAACGCCGAACGATCCTGACTCGGACAAATATAAACCTCTGACTCCTACGGGTGATGACGATAGTAAACCATATGTTCCGCCGATAGGTGCCGTACCTATGGATACTTTCAGGATCAACTGCGGAGGCGCGAGGTTGATCGATCCTTTCGGAAATGAATGGGAAACCGACGAAATGTACGACCCGGATTATTACGGTTTGGTCGACGGCATTCCAATATCATATCCGACGGGCGGAAAAAACACACAAATCCCGGATCTGTACAAAAGCATAGTTTTCGCGAATCCGCTGGAATACAGATTTGACAATATAATACCCGGTACCTACAGAGTAAAGCTGTACACGGCTGAAACCCATTTTGAACAAAACGGGCGTACATTCAGCGTATTTATAAACGACGTATTATATGAAAACAATATTTGTCCGTTGGATATCGGCGGCGGAGAAAAATTTGTCGCGTATGAACCGGAATATGTTGTTGAGATAGGCAACGAGCCTTTGATTATCACGCTGCGGGCTTCAATAGATCAGTCGCTGCTTGCGGGTATCGAAATAACTCCCGCTTCTGCGGAGGAGCTCACTCCCGAATTGACGCTCGATATAGATCCGACAAATACCCTGCGTATCAACTGCGGTTCGACCGATTATACAGACAGCAGCGGAATGTTGTGGGAAGCCGACAGAGTATATATAAAGGGCGGATGGGGATTTTCATCGGACGGAAC
>WQXD01000485.1 GCA_009785015.1 Oscillospiraceae bacterium
GCATTATGTCTTATAATATTGTATAATAAAAATATCAGACTGGGAATGTTGAATTTTTTGCTTGAAATATCGTATGAAAGGAGCTGGTTTGTGTGAAGAAAAACGTAGAAAAGGTGATTGAAAGTTAATAATTTTGAGTGATTGATATTTATTTATGATTTACTCGGATTATTCCTTTCAATAATCACTTATCTCGGTTCACAGCCGGGATTACGTACCTGTAAAAGCGGGAAGACTGATCCCTTTCCGCTTTATAGGTTTGGTTTGCATAAGTGTTTTTTGCTTTGTTATTGAAAGGAGCGTCGGCTTGAGTTACAGAAACGCAAAAGAGATTCTGCCTGCGTATTTGCTTGAGGAAATTCAACGGTATGTAAAAGGCGAGATAATTTATATCCCGAAACAAAACGAAGAGAAGATAAAATGGGGTATTAAAAACGGCAGCAGGAAAAAGTACGATACGAGAAACAGGGACATCAAAGCCCTGAAAAGCGGCGGCATGACTATTGACGAAATCGCAAGAGCTTATTATCTGTCCTCTGACAGTATAAGAAAGATAGTGAGCAGTTGACCGTAAATGAAAATTAGAACATATAAAAAATAAAAACGCGGGAAATTCAAGAGAATCTCCTGCGTTTTTGTTTTGTAGGGGCGACCCTTGCGGTCGCGCCAAAATTGATGCTGTGTGGTTTATTGTAAGGACACGGCGCGCCGTGTCCTTACGAGGGCGACCGCAAGGGTCGCCCCTACGCATTAAAAATAATTCCCGTTTGCCGCCCAATTCTCAAATTCCGTGAAGTTCATGTATACGCAGCCTCCGTCTATTTTAAGAATGTCGGTTAATGCAGCGTAGATTTTCTCCGAAAATTCTTTTTTGCTGTCTTCGGGCGATTTTTTGTAGACCTGAACGCTCACGAAAACCCCGTCGTTGGGTTTCCCGCTCATGAACATAGATACCCCGTCGTTGATAGCTAAAAGAGTGTTGTCTATATTTTTCCCCGGCAGAACCGGCATGATTTCGCCGATTTTTGAATAGAGAGAATTTTTGGTTGTGTCGTCGAGTTTTTTTGCCGTGGTTATGCTTACATATGGCATGGGTTTTGTTCCTCCTGATTTATTATATTTGATTCTCGTTGTCCCTGTATTTTTCCATGAGTTCTTTGAAAAGTTCGCCGTTTGTGGGCGGGGTGTAAGTTATCGCGTTTGCCCCTGCCTCAATAGTCGCTCTTATCGTTTCTTCAGTCGGACCGCCTGTCGCGATTATCGGCACTTTAGGAAATTCATCGCGTATTTTTTTCACGATTTTAGCCGTGTTTGCCGCGCCTGAAACGTTTAATATCGTCGCTCCGGCTTCAATGCGGCTTTTTATATCCGTATTCTCGCTCACTACTGTCAATACTATGGGAATATCGATAACCTGACTTATTTCGCTTATCGATTCGTTTTTTGTCGGAGCGTTTAAAACAACGCCTATCGCGCCCTGATTTTCAGCGTCCCTTGCCAGACTTACAACTCTGGGTCCCTGCGTCGTTCCGCCGCCGACCCCGCAAAATACCGGCACGTCTGCGGCAAGCATTATCGCGTGTGTAATCACCGGCTGAGGAGTGAACGGATATACCGCGATAACCGCGTGTCCGTTCATGTTTCTTATTATCGCAATATCAGTAGTAAAAACAAGAGATTTTATAAGTTTTTCGTTTATTTTTATTCCCGTCGTCAGTTCGTGTATTATTTCCGGCACGTGGACTATATGTTTTTTGAGCTGTCCTCTTATGCTTGGGATATATATTTCATGTTCTTGTTTCATAATATTTACACCTTATTAATTACTTGCGGTTTCATAAGCGTCTATCATTTTTTGAATTTCTTTTTCCAGTTTGTTCTGATTTTTTTCGTAAATCGAAGTTATATTGACGGTGCTTGCCCCTGATCTTATGGCGTCGCAAATCGCGCCTACAAATGCGCCGCTGCCGCCCGGTTCATAATGCGCGGAGCTGAAAATTATGTCGAGCATTGCCGCAGATTCCTCGTCGCGGGTGTACTTTCTCTGTAAGCATACTTCGTAATACGCGGGTTTTATCAGTTTCATGCCGTGATACGCCATAGCGTCGAGTATAATTGAATTTTTTTCAATGTCCGTAACGGTTCTGGGCAGCATAAATGTGTACGAGTTCCAGCCGTTTACCGTCGAATAATATTTATCCTGGCTTGAATCCCATTTGGGTACGGGCAATATTCCGAAATCGTCTTCCATTTCTCTGAGATAGAGACCCATATAACGGGACAATCCCCAGTAAAATAACGACCTGCCCTCAGGGAACACCCATGCCTGCGACGTATTGCCTGTAGCAAACCCGCCTTCTTTCTCGGCATCCCTGTGGATACAGTATGTGTCGTCGCTTGCGTAATGCTCCATTACTTTATCTAAAATATTTGACATTTTTTCAGAATATCCGACAAATACCGGCATATCGTCTTTGTCTTTATCCATGAATAAATGACCGCTGCCGTTAATGAAACTAATCACGTAGTCAACCTGCGTCGCAAATCCGTAGCGGTCGTATCTGTTTCTCTTGCCGTCGTTGTCAAGGTCAAGATATGCGCCTTTGACCATTTCGTTGAATTTATCTATTGTCCATTCGTTGCTTTCGACAAAGCCATATGGGCTCTCAAGCCCGAAATCGGCCAGCAGCTTTTTGTTGAACATCAGCATAGGCAGCCCGTCATAGTGCTTGATGAATATGTCGCCCGCGATA
>WQXD01000486.1 GCA_009785015.1 Oscillospiraceae bacterium
AGCACTTTTTTGAAGCCGAGGTCGCTTATCGGAGATATTCGTTGCATTTTTGTAATCATTCCTGTTTGTATTTTAAATTAAATTATATGTACATTATAGCACAAAAATATAAGTTTTTCAACTGAAAATCATTTTTTCAAAAATTAATCCGCTATTGCTTTTCCGGCAGTATAAGACGCGTACAAGTACTGCGGATTTTCGAAATACATACTCGAATTATAATCGTCGATTTTTTCGCTTATCCATGACGTATATACTTCCGTCAAC
The DNA here is from genome assembly GCA_009785015.1 of Oscillospiraceae bacterium. Next base: position 268 of record WQXD01000486.1, read on the forward strand.
GCATGCGGCGGCGTGATGTTTTGCGCATTAACAAGTTCTACGGCCAAACGCTTATAGACTTTCGCAATGTCAAAATGCGTCGGAACGCCGTATTTACACAGCGCTACATTGTCATAATTTCCTTCGTTTAACCCGCAGCGTTTTATTAAATTATTCGCAACTGCTTCGATGGGTTCGCAGTGCAAAATATCCGCAAGTTCCAAAAGCCGTGAGATTTCAGTTTCACCGAGTTTCGTTACGATCTCGCCGCGTTTATTTTTTGTACTTCTGCCGATATACTCAATTACCGAACAGACGAAAAACAAATCATTTTCCAATCTATCTTCCCTGCCGTTATTTTCCATCTATAAATCCACCCCTATAACTTTCAATCGAATTTTTGTCATAGCAATATCTTTTCCTCCAGCCACTTTGCCGCACCGTCGCCGTCGCAATCGCCGCAGATATACCCGGCTGCGGCTTTGCAAGCCTTTATGGCGTTTCCCATTGCCACTCCGAATCCGCACTCCCCAAGCATCCCGACGTCGCTGTTGTCGTCACCAAAGGCGGCGACTTCAGTCAACGGAACGTTAAAATGCCCGGCTAAAACTTTCACGCCGTTCAGTTTTGTCGCTTCTTTCGGGTTAATATCGTAAAAATCGCTTCCGCTGGAGTGAAAAAATAAAAACTCGGGATAGCGGGCGGCGAGCGAACTCAAAAATTGACTGTCGTCTGTACGGCAGGATGCGTGCAACAGCCTCTCGGGCAGGCCTGAACGGAAATCGAAAAAAACGCGGTTTTTTTCCGGTGTGTTTGAATATACCGCTCCCATCGAGCGTGCGGCTACCCGCGTAACCGCAGGATTCGAGCAAAGTTCGGCGAGCAGAGCCGCTGTCCGGGCTTCGGGCAAATCGCAATTGCGCAGCAGCTGCCCCCGCGCATAAACCAGACACCCGCCCGTGACAATGTCGCCGTCGGGATTCAGCAACTCGCGGTATTCCCGCGAGCCTTCAAGGCTCCGCGCCGTGGCGAAAACAAACAAAATGCCGCATTCCCGCACGCGCCGGAAGACATCGAGGGTATATTCGCTGACGGTTTCATTGCGCCGCAGCAGAGTTCCGTCAAGGTCCGTGACGATCAGTTTGATTTTTGTTTTGTTTTTCAAAATCTGCGCACCTCAATCAAGTTAAATTACATATCGCATCTTTTTTCAACGGGCAATAAGTCCGGGAATTTTTCGTGCGGCTCTACCTGATACCAATACGCCACGGACGCTATATCCGCCGGCGCCGGACGGTATAACCCCGGTTCTATGCCCGGCGGATACCATGCCAATGACTGCACCGTAACTTTTATATCCGTCGAAAATCCTATGGAATCAAGTATATGCCAACGATACAGCCCGAACTTGCGCGGGCCGTTTTGGTTGTCCCATTTGGCGAGGGGCATACCCAAATATGGAGACGAAAAAATTTGTTCTTTTCCTCCATCCCCATAGAAACACCACGCGCCGCCGAAATAATCCTCAGTGCCGTTGTCGGCCATGGACGGATATTCGTCGCCGTCGAGATAGAATTTTACTTCGCCCTCGCCCCACCAACCGCTGACAAAAACATTATAGGCGAGGTATGTGCCGACATACAGGCCCCTGCCCTTCACGCCGTCAAGAATCGTATGTTCGGGGTAATCGCCAGCGACCATCGAACGGCGGTAGGAAGCGTGGAAATAAGCGGCTTCGTTGGGTATGTCATGCAGTTTGTACAAAACCCTGTACGCAACAATTCCCGCATCCATGCCGCTTTCGTTGGTGAGAGTGATGAGGGCTCGTTTGCGAAACGGCATCTGCCAGTATGAATTCATGCCGCGAACGGGAGCGACGGTTATCATCGCGGATGATACGGTATGCGGCGCGCTGTCGTGCCCCAACGCGAAAAACGCTCCCATAGGACATTCGACTGACGGCGACAGTTCACCGTCCCAGTAAATGCGAAGCACGAGACCATTGTAACAGGGAATATCGCTGGTCAAAAAAATTTCGTTTATGCAGCCCGGACCTTCAATATCCGTTAATGTTACCGTAGCGCCGCGCGCAAGCGGTATAAACGGACGAACTTTCCAGCCCTGCCCGAGTTTTCGCGCCGCCCCGCTGTGGCGCAGATTCGGGTCGTCCGGATTGGCTTCCCATTTACACGCGCCGCCCTTTTCGCCTGTCGGATTTTCCGCTGATATCTGCCGGGTCGTTATTCCCGCCTGCATATACAATTGGTTGGATTCATTGATCATACACATTCATTCCTCTAAGATATATTATTTTATAAATATTATATATGAAAAAATATATTCTGTCAATATATGATGGGAATATTTGAAAAATTCGAAAAAATAAATAAAATATGTTAAGATTTATTTATACAAAACACTTGACTTTTTTTCCGAAAAATGGTATCCTGCCTAAGTCAGGTTTTTTATACACAAAATATACTAATATCCCGGAGGAGTAAAAAATG
>WQXD01000487.1 GCA_009785015.1 Oscillospiraceae bacterium
ATGGGGTTTTCATGCGACTGGAACCTGCAATATTCGACCGTAAGTCAAAATACACAGCGATTATCTCAGAAATCTTTTCTTGAGCTTGCACAGGCAGGAAACGCGTATATAAAAGAATCGCCGGTTTTATGGTGCGTAGAGTGTCAGACTTCGATCGCGCAGGCGGAACTTGAAACGATAGAAGAAGTTGAAACAACTTTTAATTATATCCCGTTTATGTGCGGCAGCGAAAAATTAATGGTCGCCACCACGCGCCCGGAATATTTATACGGCTGCGTATGTTTGTTTGTAAATCCCGAAGATGAGCGTTACGCGGATTATGTCGGCAAAACGGCGACCGTTCCGTTGTATAATTACGAAGTGCCGGTTATGACCGACGAAAAAGTCGGCATAGACAAAGGCACGGGAATTGTTATGTGCTGTACGTTCGGCGACTCGACCGACGCCGAATGGTACGAAAAATATAATCTGCCCTATCGCAAAATTTTACTGCCCTACGGCAAAATAGCGGACGACGTGCCGTATATCGCGGGAATGAGGGTAAAAGCCGCAAGAAAAGAAATAATAAAATTACTTGATGAAAACGGACTGCTCATAAAAACCGAAAATATCACGCACACAGTCGCCTCGCACGAACGCTGCGGCACTGAAGTCGAGATTATCCCGTCGAGGCAATGGTATATAGACGTATTGAGCAAAAAAGACGAGCTGTTGAAAGCCGGGGACGAAATAATATGGTATCCCGCGCACATGAAGAACAGGTATGTCGCATGGGTAGAAAATCTCAAATGGGACTGGTGTATCTCGCGCCAGAGATATTTCGGGATACCAATACCGGTCTGGTACTGCGAATCATGCGAAAAACCGGCGTTTGCGAAACTTGAAGATTTGCCTGTAAATCCAATCGAAACGGATTATCTCGGCGTATGCGAATGCGGTTCATGCACGTTTATCCCCGACAAAGCGGTGTTTGACACATGGATGACTTCTTCTGTCACGCCGCAGATTAATCTCGACAAAGCCGAAGAATACGGCGTTGAGGGAAATAAATTCATGCCCATGACAATGAGAACGCAGGCGCACGAAATTATCAGGACATGGGCGTTTTACACTATCGTGAAAAGTTTGTATCACACGGGAGAAATACCGTGGAAAGAAGCGATGATCTGTGGGTTTGTTCTTGCAAAGCCCGGCGAAAAAATAAGCAAGTCAAAATCAAACGCGAAATTTTCGCCGCAGGACCTGATAAAAGAATATTCGGCGGACGCGTTGCGTTATTATTCGGCGACAGCCCGTTTAGGCACGGACATGTATTTTGATATGCAGGAAATGCAGGACAGCTCAAAACGGCTTATGACAAAGTTCTGGAACTCGTCAAAATTTGTTTTGTCGCATTTAGAGGATTTTGACCCGAAATATAAACCCGCGAAAATTCTCCCGGTTGACAGGTGGATCATAGAACGCACAAACGAAGTAATTCTCGAAGCCGCAAAATGGCTGGGCGAATATGAGGTAGGCTTGGCGAGAAAAATCATTGATGATCTTTTCTGGAAAGATTTATGCGATAATTATATAGAGATAGTAAAAGAGCGTTTGTACCAGCCCGAAAATCACGGCTATGAAGAACGCAAATCGGCGCAGTACGCGATATATTACTGTTTGTTTAATATACTAAAAATGTACGCGATATATATCCCGCATGAAACAGAATATATTTATCTGAAAGGCTTTAAAGATTTTGCGGGCGAAATTTCGATACATCTGACCGAGTGGGAAAAGCCCGATTCGGTTGACGCCGGGATTCTTGAATTCGGCGAAATATTAAAGCAGGCGATCGCCGAAGTGCGCAGATACAAGACCGAAAATAATTTATCAATGAGAACCGAGATAGACGAAGCAGTCATAACGGCGGACCCGAAATTTAAAGAATGGCTGATTGAAACAGAAAAAGATTTTATCGCCTGTTCGCACGCAAAAAAAGTGGTTTATAATCATGAATAATTACACTGAAACTTTAAATTATATCCATTCGCTCGGCAAATACTCAAATCCCCCGCATACTGATCTGAGCAAAATAAAATATCTCTGCAATCTTTTCGGCAATCCGCAAGACAGTTATAAAACTATTCACATTGCCGGAACAAACGGCAAAGGCTCGTCAGCCGCCATGCTCGCCAATATTTTAACAGAACTCGGTTATAAAACGGGGAGATTTATCTCCCCGTTTATCACAGATTTCACCGAGAGGATTTCTGTTGACGGCGTTGACATATCCGAAGAAGATATTGTATATTACGCCGGGAAAATAAAAAAAACTATTGACGCGCTTGAATCGAAATTTATGCCGAACGAGTTTGAGTTTGTGACTCTCATGGCTTTTTTGTATTACAGAGAAAATAACTGCGATATCGCGGTTATAGAAACCGGGCTCGGCGGCAGGCTTGATCCCACAAATGCGATAAAATCGCCGCTTGCGTCTGTTATAATGTCGATAGGCTTGGATCACATGAAACAGCTCGGCGACACGGTCGAAAAAATCGCCGCCGAAAAATGCGGCATAATAAAGCCAAACTCGCCCGTCGTGTTATACCCGTTGAATCAAAAAAGCGTTATTGATATTGTCGGAAATACGGCGCGCGAAAAAAACTCTGAGTTTATCATGCCCGACATAAAATCCCTGAAAATATTAAAAATATTAGAAGAAAATATAGATTTCACGAAATTCGAGTATAAAAATAAAATTTATAAAATA
>WQXD01000488.1 GCA_009785015.1 Oscillospiraceae bacterium
CCGGCCCGGAAGTGAAAGAATAGATTAATAAATTATCAAATAGGGAGGTTTTATAATCTATGGAAAATAATATCAAGTACCGGCTTTTTTGGACATGGGACTATTGCACGCGCTGGGACCATTCGTATTATATAAGGGGCCGCGGTGCCTTCGGGCCCAACCAGCGGCACTCGTATTTTCTCGAGGGTTTGCGGTATGTCCGCGAATGAGCGCTGTGCGTTAGCAAAAAGGCTCGCGATTGAAGCGCATGATATATCCTCGAAGCTGTCGGGCGATCCCTGCCGCCGTTGGAGCTGGTTGGAAAACTGGCTGTGGCGCTCGGAGTACCTGCACAAAACAAGCATCAACTAAAAATATAATAAAAGAGGATAAAAATGAGGTTTTATGCGGCTCAGGGGGTCGGGTTGGCCGGTATGGCGCTGATGTTCATATCGTTTCAGCAAAACGACAAAAAGAAGATTTTATGGATACAGGCAACCGCCGCTTTTACGTTCGCCGTGCATTTTATACTGCTGGGGGCGCCTACAGGCATGGCAATGAACTTAGTGGAGATTCCGCGCAACCTGATTTTCGCGCGCGCACATAAAAAAACGCGGCAGCTTGTTTTAACGTGCGTATTTATCACGGCGTTTATGGTTTTGGGCGCGCTCACGTGGGAAAACCTGTTTTCGCTGTTCCCCGCCGCCGCAATGAGTATCTCGACCGTTGTTTTCAGCCTTAAGAACCCGCGCAGTATCCGTTTTTGCATATTGCCGGTCTCGGTATTATGGCTGGCGTATAATATTCTCGTATTTTCGGTCGCGGGGGTCCTGACAGAAAGTATTTGCCTTGCCTCCGTATTAATTGCGATATTCAGGTTTGATATATTAAAGCGGTTTGATAAAGAATTAAAAAAATAGCCTGTGTATAAAAAGTTACGCAGGTTATTTCGTATAAAAATATTTTTTCAAAAACACTTGACTTTGACACCGTGTCGCAGTATATAATAGGGTCCATAGGAGGGCAATAACATGGGGCCGCAAATGCAAACAGTAAGCGAAGTTTCAAAAAACCTCGGGATTTCCACAAGAATGCTGAGGTATTACGAACAAATCGGGTTGATCGAGAGCAGCCGCAAAGAAAATTACTCGTACCGGGTATATGACGATTCCGCCGTAAAACGCCTGCGGCAGATTATATTGCTGCGCAAGCTGCGTATCCCGGTCAAGCAAATCAAAGATATTCTGGAAAATCAGGAGGTCACAGCGGCGATAATAGAAGTATTCCGACAGAATATCAACGGGCTCAACGCGGAAATATCCGATTTGTCCGTAATCAGGGACGTCCTGAGCGGTTTTGTCGGCCTGCTCGAAAAAAAGACAGATATAAAATTGACGTTCGATTTGCTGAATGACGAATCTGTGTCAAATATAGCCGCTTCCCTTAAATTACCCAAAAATCATATAAAAGAAGAGGGGAAACCAATAATGGAAAAAATAATCAAACCGGAAGAAATCGAAATCCATCCCGTAGAAATTCAAGTAGGGTATGGCCTGATTCCGTTGATAGACGAAAAACAAGGGTCAAATTTCCCGGACCGTATAAGGGGTTTAAAACAAAAAATCGCCTCGGATATAGGGGTCGTAATCGATTATATGGCTATTATGGACAATATAAATTTAAGCCCTCAAAGCTATATCGTAAAAATCAAAGGCAAACAAGCCGCAGCCGGGGAAATTATGCCGGCGCATTATTTGATATGCGAAGGCGAAGAAAATTTTATAGGCAGATTCGCGGAAATAGACGGCACAGAGACGACAGAGCCCGCGTTTGGGCTCCCCGCTAAATGGATCGCGCCGTCCGACGTCGAGAAAGCCAAAGCGCTCGGATATTTTGTTATCGACCCGCTGTCCGTGGTTATCACGCATATAAACGAAATAATCAAGGCCCGCGCGCACGAATTTTAGGGTTTGTTAAATGCACGATGATTGGCGCATAGCACCGAAATAACCCTTGTAGATTTTTGTTGACAGCTTTTGTTGCGCATGGTATAATAACTTTGCGCTGCATATTTCTTTTCTACGATTTCATGGGGCTTTATAGCCGGCGCATTGAGTATATATTATACGGGGGGTAATCAATTATGCATAAAGTAAAAAAAGTAGAAGAGCCTGAATTTCAAACGATGCGGCAGATAGCTGAAAAATATATTGGAAATTGGGTGTTGATAACCAATAAATCCAAAAATCCTTTAGGCGGTGTAGTGCGTTATTACAGTCTAAACAAATCAGATGGTCTTTGGGATATAATAATGGATATGGATAAAGATTTTAAAACTTACGGCGAATGTGATATTCGGTCGGTAGTCGCTACCGACGCATCTTTGGGGGGATTGGGGTTATGATTGAATTAAAAGTCGAACATTTCAATTTTTCTATCTTGGTGGGAACAAGGATTTGGAATAAAGGGCTGAAAAGATTTACATCATGCGATATGGTGTTTGATACCGGCGCCTCAATGACAGCGATAGATACAAAAATAGCGTCAAGAACCGGTTATAGTATAAAAAACGCAGCAGAAGTTTTAGTAACAGGAATCGGCAGAAGTAAAATTCCGGCGAAAAGAATTGTTATATCGGATTTTGAATTGGGCGGGGAAGAACTCGGTCCCGTTATGGTTGATGTTTTAGATTTTCCCGAGGACAGCAATACTTCAGCCGTATTGGGAATGAATATAATAAAACACTTTAAAGTCACGGCGGATTTCGACGAA
>WQXD01000489.1 GCA_009785015.1 Oscillospiraceae bacterium
GAAATGCAGGAGCAAGTCAGGCTGTGGTTTTATTCGCAGCTGTTTATGAGCGTGACCATAACCGGAAAGGCGCCGTACGAAAAGGTGCAGACCCACGCCAGGGTAATTCAGGAAGACGGCTCGGAATTTCACAAAACCGGTTTTATGATACGATTTGAGGAAGCCGCCGATAAAATGGGCGCGGACGTCATCCGCTACCTCTACGCGGGCGCCCCGACGTCAAGCGACGTTCGGTTCGGCTTTACGCTCGGCGAGGAAGCGCGCCGCAAGCTGCTCGGGTTTTGGAATATCTATACCTTCTTTATGACCTACGCCGAAATCGACAAGCCCAAAATCCAACAGGGCGCCTCCGGCAACCTGACCGACAGATGGCTGGAGAGCCGGGTGGCGGCATTTGCGGCCAAGGCAAAAAAAGGCTATGAAAACTTCAACACGCCCGAAATCGTCCGCGAGTTCGAGCAGTGCGCCGACGACGTTTCCAACTGGTATGTCAGGATAAACCGCAGGCGCTTCTGGAAGGAAGGCTCGGACGCCGACAAGGGAGGGGCGTACAACGCGCTCTATTTCGCCATAAAACAGATCTCGCAGGTCATGGCGCCGATTCTGCCTTTTATGACCGAGCATATATGGCAGAACATGGTGCTCGTATATGAAAAAGCGGAGGAATCAATCCACCTTTCCGCCTTCCCCGAAACAAAAGAGTATGACGGGCTCATACTCGAACAAGCCGAGAAGGTGAGGGCGATAATCGCGCAGGCCCTGAAACTGCGCAACGAACAGAATCTGAAAGTCAGGCAGCCGCTGTCCGTTTTGTACCTCGGAAAATCGTTTGAAACGGTTTCGGTTTACGACGCGGTAATCCGCGACGAGCTCAACATCAGGGAAATCGCCTACTTGGATGATTTCGCCGTCCTCGCCCGGGAATACCCCGCCCTCAATTTCCAGACTGCCGGTCGGCAGCTGAAAGCGGAGCTTTCAAAGGTGAAGGCGCTGTGCGAAAATCTGAGCGAGGATGAAAAAGAGCGCATTGTCGAAAGGCTCAAAAACGGGCTCCCGGTGACTCTTGAAGGCTATGAGGGCGACATACCCGCAAATTGTTTTAACATACTTTCAAAAGACAGGGAAAATATAGCGAAAGCCTCCGACGGCGCCCTTGTGGCCGTCAACACCGAGATAACGCCAAAACTCAAGGCCGAAGGCATATACCGCGAAGTGCTGCGCCACTGCCAGCTGCTCCGGAAAGAAGCGGGATTTGAGGTCGTGGACAGGGTGACGCTGTGCTTTGAAACGGAGTCGGAGGCCGTCAAAGCGGTTTTGGAGACCTATGCCGGAGAGATCGCGAAAGAGACCCTCTCGGAGATCCGCGATATACCCGAGCCCGTCATGCGTAAGGAGGTCGGGCTCGACGAGGGGACGATGACGCTCTCGATAGGAAGGTAGGAAAGGCAGCCGATTTGTTTTTCGAATCAGATTATTACGTCAAAAATTTTTTTGCCTTCAAAATCGACCCATTCTGCCTTGCGTTCTCTGTTTGCCCCCTTGCGGAAGTCGAAAGTCAAAAGATAGCCTTCGGTCGCCTTTTTTGTGTTTAAATAACCCGCAAGCTGTTTATACCCCTCATCCCGATTCTTCTCGCCCCGCCATATCTTCAACTCTATAACAAACTGCTCCCGTCCGGCATCCACTACTATATCCATTCGCCGTTCATCGCTCAACTGGCTCTCAAAATGATAAAACCCATGCCCGTTCAACAGAGGTTTGAGATATGTGATAAATAAAAATTTGCCTTCGCGTTCCACAAATTTTTCGTTTTTTGGAGTATATATATCGGCATAGTGTTCCGCGAATTTTTTCAGGCATAACTCCATATCGAATCTGCCGTCCCTTACTATATCCTGCTGCAGAACACCTGTTATTCTGACATTTTTTTTGTGTTCGTCTTTTGCCACGAAATAATTGCATATCACGATTTCAAATATTTTGTTTGAAACCGTGATTTTTTCGTCTTCGTTTTTGATTATTCCATATATCATCGCCAGATCCGCAGTGGGGTCGCCTACCGCGTAAGTCCGTTTGCTGCCGATTATGAGAACGTCATATATCAAATCATATAATTCCCGATTGTTTTCAAAGTTTTTGAATACATCGTCAAACAAGGTGTTCTTTTCCAGAGTAATTTTTTTTACCGCTTTTTTTATTCCGTCCGGCGTCCAGTCTTTTTCGGACTCTTCGTCGATACACTGACAGATTTTCGAAACCAGAAACGGGTAGCCGCTTGTATAACTGTGAATTTCCGCCGATATTTCGCCGATATTCATATCTGTGCCGTGGTCAGCTTCATATTCGGTCAGCATGGTGGCTATTTCGGCGGGGTCAAACGACATGTCGATATTGAAATTTACCGCTATATTCCACGGCGAATTATACATTTTGTTTTCTGTTTCAGCCGGAGCGTATAGTCCCTCATTTATCAGTTTCAGCTTGATGTTTTTGACGTCGTACACTCCGGCGAGTATAACGCTGTGGAAGCTGTAATCGGCGCCGTTTTCCGCAGCCAGATATTTCTTTCTGAGCAGGCTGAGAAAATGTAAAAATATCCGGTTATTGCTCGTTCTGTCAACCTCATCTATCATCAAAACGACTTTTTTATTTTTGCACATTTGGCCTATATGATCGTCCAATGCCTCAAATGCCGATACATTTTCGTCGTACCAGCCCAAAGCGCAATCCGGCTCGACTTCCATAAA
>WQXD01000490.1 GCA_009785015.1 Oscillospiraceae bacterium
AAAAGCCGAACTTGCATTGATAAGTTCGGACAAAGAGAAAAAAGGCGAAAAAATAAAAGAATATTTCATCGCCCCTCTTGAATTCGGAACCGCCGGACTTCGCGGAATCATGCGTCCCGGAATAAACAGCATGAATATTTACGTGGTAAAACAGGCGACGCAGGGAATCGCGAATCTTATAAAGTCTGAGAAACTGGAAGAAAGGGGAGCCGTCGTCGCGTTTGATTCGAGAAACAATTCCGAACTTTTCGCGAAAGAAGCGGCGAAAACGCTCGCGGCAAACGGAATCAAAGTTTATATCTTTGACGATATACGCCCCACCCCCGAACTCTCTTTCGCTGTCAGGTATCTGAACTGCGCCGCCGGGATAAATATAACAGCCTCGCATAACCCCAGAGAATACAACGGTTATAAAGCGTACTGGGAAGACGGCGCGCAGCTCCCGCCCGACCATGCCAAAACCGTTTCGGACGCCATAAACGAAACTGATATTTTCACAGGCGTTCTGACTTGTCATTACGGAGAAGCGCTCAAACAGGGCAAAATAAATATAATCGGCGAAGAAATCGACGAAGAATATCTCAGAAACGTCATGGAACAGAGCATATATCCCGATATAATAAAACAAGCGGGCGAAGATTTCAAAGTCGTTTACACCCCGATTCATGGCGCAGGATATAAATTAATCCCGGAAGTTTTGAAAAGAATGGGGCTTGATACTCAAAATTTATTGACTGTCGGCGAACAAATGATTATCGACGGCAATTTCCCCACGGTCAAATTTCCCAACCCCGAATTTAAAGAAGTTTTTGAATCAGGCATAGAAATCGCTAAAAAAGAAAACTGCTCGCTTATAATCGGCACAGACCCCGACGCGGACAGAACGGGAATAGTCGTGCGGACTGATTCAGGAGATTATATAACCCTTACCGGAAATCAGGTCGGAGTACTGCTTTTGGAATATATCATAACAGCAAGAAAAGAAAACGGCGCGCTTAAAGACGACGCGTGCGCAATAAAGACTATCGTCACAACTGAGCTTGCGGCAAAAATCTGCGAGACGAACGGCGTAAAAATCATAAATGTTTTAACGGGATTCAAGTTTATAGGCGAAAAGATAAAACAGTTTGAGGAAACGGGGGAGAGTTCTTTTATCTTCGGATATGAGGAATCATACGGCTATCTTGCCGGGACGTACGCAAGGGATAAGGACGCGGTCGTCGCAAGCATGCTCATAACGGAAATGGCGGCGTATTACAAGACAAAAAATATGACTTTGTTCGACGCTATGAAAAAAATATATAAAAAATACGGGTATTACGGCGAAGCGGTCCAGAATATAGGATTCACGGGTATCGACGGAACGGAAAAAATGAAAAATATCATGGATTCGATGAGAAAAACCCCGCCGGTTCATCTCGGGGGATTTAAAACGGTTTCGTTCAGGGATTATAAAACTTCGAAGATTAAAAATTTAATTACCGGGGAAGTTTCAGATACGGGGCTGCCAAAATCCGACGTTCTGTATTTTGACCTGGAAAACGGTTCGAAAGTGATAATAAGGCCCTCCGGAACGGAGCCGAAAATCAAAATATATTATCTGATTTCGGCGGACTGCGAAAAATCCTCGGACGAACAGGCTGAAAAGTTAAAAACGGCGATGGCGGGGTTTGTTTCGTGATAATAACCAAAAATACAAATAAAATTAACAAAAAACAACGCATATTTTAAGAAATCAAAAAAGAATTTGTAAAATTATCAAAATAACTATTGACAAATGCGAAAATTTATATTAATATGTATATTGTATTAAAAATTAATGCGGTTCTGTATTAATTTTATATGAAATAATCCAAAAGATTTAAAAGGAGTTTTAAATTATGAAAAAAATCTTGGCGGCAATTCTTGTTTTGGCACTCGCCGTACTCCCCCTTGCTGTATCGGCAGACGTTGAATTGGAAAATTTAGACATCCAAATCAGCATGGGTAAAGCGGCAATCGCTCCCGTAATCGACGGTAAACTCGACGTTGACAGCTATGAAAAAATCAATGTCAGAGCAGGCGACTTATATTACTACGGCGACATGGACGATTATCTTGTAGGTCCGAACGGAGCAGGTCTCGACATAGGGTTCTATCTCTCTTATGACGATAATAATCTCTATGTGTTCCTCGACGGCGACGCTTCCAAATACTATTACTGCGACCATGACGACCCGGACGACACGGGCAACATCTGGAACCAGTCATGTATCCAGATTTCTGTTGGTACTGCAAACGCTGAAGGCGGCGACAGGCTTGAAATTGGTCTGGCAAAAAATACCACATCTAACAAGATCGACCTTTCGAATGTATGGGCTCAGTCGCCCGACGGCACTACAGAATATGAAATGGTATTCGGGCAGAACTGCGCCATAACGTTCGAAGGCGGCAGGCTCAAATATGAAGTGGCTATTCCGTGGAATACGTTCCTTCCCGCAGCTCCCAAAACAGGCGACAAAATACGCATAAACTGGATGTACGGATTTTCTGACGACGGCTCGAGATTCGGTATTGAATTTACGGACGGATGTAACAGAAGCAAAGACGCTTCTCTGTACGCCAATCTTACTCTGGGCAGCAATGTCCTTGAACCGCCCCCTCCTCCCGCACCGGAACCTGAACCGGCAGCAGACGTTCCCGCAGCGGCAGCAGAAGCCGCTCCGGCAGCAGTTGCCGCTGCTCCCGCGCCGGCAGCTGTAAGAA
>WQXD01000491.1 GCA_009785015.1 Oscillospiraceae bacterium
AGAAGCGCACGTCGGGGCGCAGCTCAAATACTAAGGGGAGCGATAATATTATTTCGTCCGGCTCGGTAATCGCCGTAGCGGACGGGCAGTGCATGATTATAGTTGAGCAGGGCAAAGTCGTTGAGCTTTGCGCGGAACCGGGCGAATTTGTTTTTGACGCATCGACGGAACCGACTATTTTCAGCGGAAAGCTGAGCGAATCTATTCCGGCGGTGTTCCAGAATATCGGCAAGCGTTTTACTTTCGGCGGCGAACCGCCTAAAGACCAGCGCGTTTATTATTTTAATACGAAAGAAGTTATCGGCAATAAATACGGCACGCCTTCCCCGGTTCCGTTCCGCGTGGTCGACCCGAAAAGCGGGCTTGATATAGACGTTGATATGCGCTGTTCGGGCGAGTATAGCTACCGGGTGAGCAATCCTATTCTGTTCTATGCGAATGTCTGCGGCAATGTCGAATCCGATTACACGCGCGACCAGATAGACAGCCAGCTTAAAGCGGAGCTAATCAGCGCGCTCAGGCCGGCGCTGGGCAGGGTTTCGGAATTAGGAATCCGCCCGTCGCAGATAACGACTCACGAAGAAGATATACTCGAAGCTTTAAAACAGGTATTAAGCGCGAAATGGCTTGAACTGCGCGGCATCGAATTAGTGGTTGTCACTATGCCAATCGCCAATATCTCGGAAGAAGACCGCCAAAGAATAAATAAATGGCAGGAAAACGCGGTTCTGACAAATACGAATATGGCGGCGGCAACGCTTGTCGGCGCACAGGCTGACGCGATGAAAGCGGCGGCAAGCAACGAGGGCGGCGCGATGATGGGATTTATGGGCCTTAATATGGCGCAGCAGACCGGGGGAATGAATGCGCAGAGCCTTTTCCAGATGGGCCAGCAGCAACAGCAAGCGGAACAGGCGCAGCAAGCTGCTCCGGCAGGCTGGGCTTGCTCATGCGGGCATACGGGCAACACCGGCAAGTTCTGCGCGGAATGCGCCAAGCCTAAGCCTTCGGACGATGATAGCTGGACGTGCTCGTGCGGGCATACGGGCAACAAAGGCAAATTCTGCGCTGAGTGCGCCAAGCCTAAGCCTGCCGGCGACAGTTGGACGTGTTCGTGCGGCACAGTAAACAAGGGCAAATTCTGCGCCGAATGCGCAAATCCCAGACCTGCCGACAATCAAGCCCGGGGATTAAAATGCGGCAAATGCGGCTGGGAACCGGACGACCCGGCAAAAACGCCGAAATTCTGCCCTGAATGCGCCGCTCCTTTTTAATATATAACAGGGATAAAATAATGATAAAGCTTAATATCGCGGCTTTTATATTTATAAGTCTGGGGGTGCTCGGAATGGCAGGCTGTAATTCAAATTCGAGTATATTTGCCGAGGGAGATATAACTTCGCTTAAAATCTCGTATTCCGGCAGCGGCATGATGCAGTATACCGATTATAATTATTATATTCGCGAAGAAAACGGAGAAATCCTGTTTGACGCTCATTTTTATATCGTCGGCGAAGATGTCAGGAAAATAACTTTGGAAAAAATAAGCTCTGCGCAGGAGGATATGGAAGCTCTGCGCGATATATGCGATGAATATGATTTTGCCCGAACGCAGAAAAAAGCCCCTGTTTATAAAGTTCCTTTCTGGAGAAAAATCATGGGCAATCATATATCGGACGGACCGGTCGGCGACGTAATCCTTGAAATAACTTGGGAAAACGGAGCCGCGCTTGCCATATCGCCTGATAATATGCTGAACTTGCTGAACTTTTTAAAAGAACTGGCAATCCGGCTGGAAAATTAAAAACGGAAAGGAGCGGCTGCCAGAAAATGCTGAAACATACTATCATAATTTTTTTGGCAATCGGCTTTATTTTATTTGGTTTGGGAGGATGCGGTTCTGATATGGCGGCAAGAGGGAATATTATTTCTGTTAAAATTTCGGGGAGCGGAACGTCACAGGATAATGATTACAGCTATTATATTCGGGAGGAAAACAGCGAAATATTGCTTGACGCATATTATCGTACTTATGATAATAACGGCGGCTACAGGGAAGTAAATATAGAAAAAGCCGTCGTCGCATTAAAAGATATAGAAGATTTGCGGGATGTATGCGATAAATATGTTTTCGCGAAAAATTTAAAAACAAGTAAAGCAAATAAAAAAGACAGTGAGAAATTCAGGATAGAAGCAGTTTGGGAAAATAAAAGCCGCGCCGAGAAAGAAATAACGCTCGGCAATGATAATCTGCTTGAGATTATGCCTCTGACGGTCTTTGAAAATATAGCAAGGCGGTTTGAAGAATGTTATTATAAAGCGCCGGAAAAACCAATAGCGGAGGGAAATATCGTTTCGCTCGAATTTTCATACAGAGGCAGCAGCATGGCGCGGTATACGGATTACAGATATTATCTGCGCTGGCAGGACGGCCGGATATTGTTTGACGCTCATTGTTACGCCGGCAAGAATTTTACAAAAATAATATTGGAAAACGCAACCGTTACGCGTGAGGATATGGAAGCGTTACTCGAAATATGCGGCGTTCCGGCTCTTGCAGAAAAACAAAAAAGTTACGCCGCCGCTTCATCTTCTGTTTATATCGCGCCGCCGTGGAAAAATACCTACGCCAAGATTATCGACAGGGCGGTGACGGACGGCCCTCATTATCGCGAAATTTTTGAGGCGGTATGGGAAAACGGAGCCGTGCTTTTCACATCGCCGCCTGATGATACTAAAAAAT
>WQXD01000492.1 GCA_009785015.1 Oscillospiraceae bacterium
AAATCATAAGCGTTGTCGCCCGCTTTCACGCTTTTTTTGATTGCGTTGTTAAAAGTTCCTTCCGCGCCCCATATGCCCGGCATTTTTATGTCGTTTATCGTTATGTCAAATCTGTCTTCGATACTTTTGTTTCTTCTGTATATTGTATCGTTTACGATTTCCCCGATTTCTTCCTCAACCCCCATTTCGATGCCGTAGACAAGTTCTTCTATTGTTTCGTTCCTCGAAAGAATGTTGAAAATCTGACCGTTGAATTTCAAATCGGACGGCACGCCGTCCGCAATGCTTGCGCGGCCTTCTTCAACCGGCGTTTCCTGAATTGAATTATTTGGAATATCTTTATCGTTATTTACATTTTCGTCGTTGTTTGCGGGATTGTTTGAATCTCCACAAGACACAATAGTTAAAAGCGTCCCCGCAAACATAAATATACAAATAAACGCGGCAAACAATCGTTTGGCTATCATATTTTTTACCTCCAAATGCTTAATTTTATGATTTATTTTATATCTTAGAGTTCATATTCCACAGAATCCAACACCAATACCCAATCGTTATTTCTTCCGCTTGACGGCGGGGTATAAACGATAACGCCTTCTTTTTTCTTTGCGCCGTCAAAAGTATATGTTCCCGTTCGCGGGTCAAACCAACTGGCGAGAACGCCGCCTCCGTCTAAAATTTCCGTATTCACTTTTACATCAAGACCGTTCGGCGTATATATAAACGCATATTTCTGTCCCCTTGCCGCAGGCATATAATTAGCCCCGGTATAATTTTCATTCACCAATTCCTGACAGGGCGTGAGTTCAAGCAGTCCCCTCGACATTAGTAATTCTTTTATGTGTTTCATCTGAATAGCACCGGGACGATATAACGCTTCGAGCCAGATCAACGGGAAATAATCTTTGTTTTCTGTGTTGAACGACCATATGGAGTGATGCCCGTATGTGTGTCCGAACGAGCCGGACAGCATTGACCAGTATGCCGCTACGCGTACGTTATAATCGTCAAAATAACCGTTTTCAGGGTTGGCTCCTATGGGATGGTCTTCATATCTCGGCTCCCCGTCAAGCGTAGGTTTTACGGGGACAAGCGAATAGTCTTTCTGTATGAATTCATAATTTTTTATATTTACTCCCCCATGGCTCGATTGTACCATGTTGAAGTCAAGCCAAGTTTCGTCATGCACAAATTCCGACGACGAATAGCCGCCCATCGGGTGAAATGTCATCAGGTGCTTGTTGTCTGTGCTTTCTTTTATTCCTGTAGCCATATTTCTGACGATCAATTTATGCGTGTCGTTTTCAAGCGGTCTGTCGCCGCCCATAATCCATATAATATTATCTCTGTCCTTATACCGTCCGCCAATCCATTTGCCGTAAATATAAGCGTTGTCGGGCGTAAATATTTCCGGTCCCTCTCCCCATTTTTTATTGTATTTATCGCCCCACGTCGGCAGCAGACCGATATATAACCCTAATGAATCTGCGGCGTCCGTTATGAAATCGACATGATCCCAGTAATCATATTCATTATTTGTTGTATCAACGTCAGGCAGTCCGGGGTCGAAATCGCCGTCTTTGTTTTTAAGCAGCGGAGTTCTCCCGTATGCGTTCGGCGCGCCAAGCCCGTTAAATTCCGCCAATGCCACAGCCTGTATCACCGTGAACTGTTGCGAAGCCCTTACCGAAAGATATTCCAGCGCTTCCTCCCTGTTTAATCTGTGAAATAATTCCCATGCGGTATCCGCAAGCCAAAAAAACGGCGAACCGTCTTTTTTTGTCAAAAATCTATTGTCGGAACTGATTTTTAAATCTACACATTTTCCCATCGTTATTCCTCTCTTTTTCTTATTATTATTTTATATACCTATTATTATTTTATATACCTAATGTCATACGGTATATATTCGTTCTTTCAACTGAATTGACATTTTGTTGTATTCGTCGATAAAAGTATCATATATGGGAAGATACGCCTTGACAAATCCGCCGTTGTCGTCTTGCCATTGCCGTTGCTTTTTCGCGCCGTCCAGCCATGTCGTGCGGTAAACATACCCTAAATCGCGCTTGGCGTCCGAACTGTCAAATATAACGTGATGCCTGAAATTTGACTCCACCCAACCCGACAATTCAGGTAGACAGCCAGAAATGAGATCGGACGCCGCATGAACGAACGTGGGCTTGGGAGCGTCCCATGCCTCGGCAACGATATTATAGTATTCCTCCCATGTGAACAATTCGTCCCCTACAAGATTATACGCTTTGCCGTAAGCCTTGGGGTTCATAACCGCGCCCAGAAATGCCCGGGCGCAGTCGTCGCGGTATGTTGACGACCAGATTGAGTTTCCGTCTCCCGGCGCCAAAACAAGTTTTCCCTCCAGTATACGCGTAATAAGAATTTCGCCGCCGCCTATCATTGAAATAGGCAGCCATGTTTCATTGTATGTCGCGCTGGGACGTATAATCGTGAGATTAAACGCCCCGTCCGACGCAGCTTGCTCAAACATTCTTTCCATTTCAGCCTTTTCGTAAGCGTAATCAAATTCCCGTATGGGAAAACGGTCTGATTCATTAGTAAGAGGGTAACGCTTTGCCGGAGCCGAAAAAACATTCACTGTCGAGCAAAATATAAACTGCGTCGTCTTTCCTCTAAAAATTTCGATATCATCCTGCGCCACCCACTGGAACGGTGTGAACGGTTTTGGCACAAACGCCGACGCGCTGAGGTTCA
>WQXD01000493.1 GCA_009785015.1 Oscillospiraceae bacterium
CATCGCGATCCGCCACCCCATGCCCTACGGCGACCTGGAGGCCCAGAAGGTGCAGCGCTTCGCCGCCATCGAGGACCTCGCGAAGCACAAGTGCACCATCGAGGAGATGGAGGAGTACGAGCCACACGTGACGCGCGGCAACGTCATCTACGCGGGCGTGGACTACGAGGCGATCCTGCGCGCCGCCGAAAACGATCCCGACGGGTGCGACGTTATTTTATGGGACGGCGGGAACAACGATTTTCCGTTTTATCAGCCCGATCTGACCGTAACCGTCGTCGACCCGCACAGGCCCGGGCACGAGCTTTCGTATTATCCGGGAGAAGTAACGCTGAGGATCGCGGACGTCGTCGTGATAAACAAGATCGACAGCGCGGATTTTGAGAATATCCAAACACTCAGAAAAAATATCGAGTCCGTGAATCCAAACGCGATAGTCGTCGACGCAGCCTCTACTATAAGCGTGGAAAAACCCGAAGTGATACGCGGCAAGCGCGTTTTAGTCGTCGAGGACGGACCCACGCTCACGCACGGCGAAATGAAGATCGGCGCGGGCACCGTCGCCGCAAGGCGTTTCGGCGCAGCCGAGCTCATCGATCCGAGAGGATACGCCGTGGGGAAATTAGCCGAAACTTATAAAACTTATCCGAATATCGGCAAATTACTGCCCGCGATGGGTTACGGCGACGAACAGATAAGCGATCTTGAGGCCACGATAGAAGCTGCCGATTGCGATTCTGTTGTCATCGCAACGCCGATAGATTTAAACAGGATCGTAAAAATAAACAAGCCCAACACCCGCGTCGAGTATGCATTGCAGGAAATCGGGCAGCCGGATTTGGAAAGCGTGCTGGCGGGGTTTATAAAACAAATAAAAAAATAAATTTCGCTTGACATTTCCAAAAATATATAATACAATATGTATCATGCTCATATAAGATTGGAGGCGAAAAAATGTTTAACACTCATGTAAAACCCGTGCGCGATTTGAGAAATAATTATCCCGAAGTTGCAAAAATCATAAAAAATCAAGATCATGTTATAATCACTAATAACGGAAAAAGCGAAGCCGTTGTAATTCCTTATGAGCATTTAGCTCAATATCAGGAATATTTACACGTTTGTTATATTAACGAGAAACTGGCGGAAGCCGAAGCTGTCGCGGATAATCCCGATAACTGGCTGACTATTGAAGAAGTGGTTAGAAATTGGGATAACTGGGGAACTAAAAAATGAAATATAAAATATCCGTTTTGCTTTTGGCAAATAACGATTTACGGGAGATTTATGAATCTCTGTATGATTTCGGCGATGATCCGCCAAAAAAATTCAGAGAAAGCTTTGACAAATTTATCGGAAATATAGCCGAGATGCCCTATATGTTCCCGGAGTATGCGCGCAATCCGAAATATCGCAAAGCTACGCTTGCCTATGGATATTCGGTATTTTACCGTATAGATAAAAAAGATAATATGGTCAGTATTTATCGCGTTTTGCATAATAAACGCAATATCGAAAATTTACTGTAAAAAATAAAAACTCCGGCAGGGATATTATTCCCCGCCGGATATTTTTGTGTGCGCGCCGTTCGCGTTTACTGATCAAAACCACATGTCAACATAATAATCCAGCGGATCTTTTACCAGCCAATTATCGTATTGATCCTGAGTTATCAGTCCTCTTGCAAGCAAATCGTCATAAAACGGGATGATTTCTTCTTGTAATATACGGTCATACTCGATTTTTGAATACGCCGTAGAAAAGACTGTTGATTGCCATTCTCCGTTCTCGTCAGAATAATGTTCCCAATGCATATAAGGATAAATATAAAATCTGAAATATCCGTCGGGATCAAGAGGAGTAATCAATGCTCCGTTATTATCAATTTGTATGCCGATACTGCCGTCATGAGGTGTGCCGTTTACAAGTCTTGATGTGAGCTGACTGCCTTCTTCTATCCGTCTTAAATGGTCTTCACGGACTTCCAACGCTTGTTTAGCTTGTAATTTGTGTTCGGGGGTAACTTCCGGCCATTCTTCCGGCCATTCTTCCAGTCTTGCAAGATGTTCTTTATGCGGCTCGATAATCTCCGCCATATATGTTTCCGGCGTGTGCCATTCAACTTCAAGCAATAATATCTCTCTCGTATCTCCGAATCTTACATGCGCGTAAGGGTCGGGGATCTCTATGAGTATTATGCCGGAATCTTCGTACATCTGCATTATATCGCTGCCTGTCAGGTTTGTGTGTTCGCGTAATAATCCAAACAAAATATTTATTTCTCTTTCGGTTACACCCCGATCCAAAACATAAACCTGAGTGTCGTGAGCCAGCGAATATGTTACGATCTTGCCTTCTTTTATATCATAATCCGTTATATTTCTTGAATCAAATTCGCGTTTATTTCTAAGCATATAATAAGAGATCATCTGGTCAAAAGCCTTTTTATCTGTGATCGCCCCCAATATTTTATCCTCGAAGAAAGATTTTTCTATGACCGCCGGCAAAAACAACTTGATTTCTTCACCCGGATTGCCTGCATACGCGCCGGGATCGTCAATAACGGGTATGTCAACGCTGTTCAAAAGCGCGGGCAGCATATTCACGATCCCGATCATCAGCGCGATCACCGCGACTGCCGGGATTATTTTTAATAAATGCGTTTTCATGCTTCTGTTATTTCGCGCGTTCTTCTCGAATTTCAACGCTTTGTCTATCATATCTATCA
>WQXD01000494.1 GCA_009785015.1 Oscillospiraceae bacterium
ATATCAATCATTCTCTGCTGCATTTTTTCGTCGGTGAACAGAGTGTTTTTATCAAGGGTATAAAAACTGAATCCGGGGGCGTGATGTAGATCTATGATAAGATTCAAACCGTGTTTTTTGCACCATTCTATGCAGTTGTCTATATAAACAAGTCCGGCTTCGTCATATACGCCGGGGTTGCCGTCGCTCTCGAAAATCATGTAGTCTACAGGCAGGCGCACATGGTCAAGCCCCCAACCTGCGATTTGTTCTATGTCTTTTTCCGTGACGAAAGTATCAAAATGCGGATCGCCTGCTTTTAAGCCGCCGCGGTATTGTGAAATCCAGCCTCCCAGATTTATTCCGCGCATGTATTTTTCTTTAAATTTGTTCATGTTATTATATTTCTCCTTTTAAATTTATGTTGATTATATAAATTTTACAAAAAAGTCTTTAATAAAGATATTATTTCATGTAAAATTATAATTAAATAAAAAAATTCAGGAGGTTGAAAATGATATACAGAACTTTAGGCAATACAGGATTAAAAGTTTCGGTTATCGGTTTAGGCGCGGAACACGTAACTTTTGAAGGATATGACGAGATGTGCCGCGTGATTGACAAATGTATTGATGCCGGAATAAATTACTTTGATTTTTTCATGGCTGCGCCGGACGTAAGAACCCAGTTCGGAAAAGCGTTGGGAAACCGACGCAAAGATATAATATTGGCCGTACACATGGGTAGTATTTGGGAAGACGAGCAATATAAATGGAGCAGGGATTATGATCTGTGCGTTGAATACATCGAGGATTTTTACGAACGGCTTGGCACTAATTATATAGATATGTTTATCCTGCATCTCGTGGACGATTTGGGCGATTTCGCGACTGTCATGAGCGAAAATCATTTTTACGGGTATGCCATGAAGCTAAAACAAGAGGGCAGGGTAAAGCATATCGGGATATCGACCCACTCGGTATCGGTTGCGCTTGCCGCGGTCAACTCGAAAAAACTTGAGCTGATCGAATTTCCCGTAAATCCGATATTCGATACGTTCGACGGCGATTTGGATATAGAATATTTATTTTCCGGCGAAGCATATAAAAACCTAAAAGACGCGAAATCGGAAAGCCAGCGGATAAAGCTATACAGGTACTGCGAACAAATGGGTGTGCCGATAGCGGCGATAAAAATATTCGCGGGCGGCCAGCTACTCGTGCAAAACAATTTTTCCGGCCTGACGCTCACGCCGGTGCAAGCGGTCGCCTATGCTCTGTCGCGGCCCGGGGTATCCACGGTTTTGCCGGGGCTTAAAGACGCGCATGAGCTTGACGAGGTATTGCGCTATCTTGACGCGGCAGACGAGGAAAAAGACTTCAGCGCCGTCTATTCGTCCGATTACTGGGATTTCACGGGCCAATGCACGTACTGTAACCATTGCCTGCCGTGTCCGTCGCATATAAATATAGGGGCGGTAACAAGGCTGCTCGATTCGGCGAAAGCATACATGAGCGATGCGCTTGTGTCTGCTTACGCCAAATTAGAGATAAAACCGGACGCCTGCGTAAAATGCGGGGCCTGCGAGAGCCGCTGCCCGTTTAAAGTATCGACCGTAGCGAACATGGCGTCCTGCGCCGAATTGTTTAAGATTTAACAAATGAAAGGAAGAAACGAAATGGATTTCAACGAATTATCGCAGTCAAGGCGAAGCATCAGAAATTTCAAGCCCCGGGACATATCGCAGGAAGACCTGATAAAACTTATAACGGCGGCGCAGTCCGCGCCGAGCGCGGGCAACTGCCAGCCCTGGCATTTTTACATCGTAAACGATAAAGCCGTGCAAACGGAACTCAAGATAGCGTGCTATAATCAAGAATTTATGATGACTGCCCCCGTTTTTATCGTCGTATGCGCCGATATACAGCGAAGCACGGGTAGATACGGCGACAGGGGCAAAAATTTGTACTGCATACAGGACACGGCGGCGGCGATTCAAAACCTTTTACTATGCGCGAAAAGCTTAGGGTTGGGGACCTGCTGGTGCGGCGCGTTCGACGAAGCGAAAGTATCCGCTGTTATGAACTTGAATGACGATATGCGTCCCATCGCGATTATACCTGTGGGTTATCCTGTGAGCGACCCTATTCCAACAAAAAGAAGGCCGCTTAATGAAATCATGACCGTTATCGGCGAAAGCAAATATGACGGCAATGTGAAAAACGAAGAAGTACAGCGTAAAATCGAGCATAGCGACATGGGCGACACTATATTTAACGACGTGAATTTGGGAAACAGCAAATTTAACAATATAAATTTTTACGGGGTAAATATTTCAGACGCGAATCTCACCGATGGAAAAATACATAACTGCAATCTCAGCAATTTCGAGATATATGACTGTATATTGGACAAAATGACGATCAACGGAAAAGATATTTGCGAGTTGCTGAAAGATTAAACAACAAAATAAATTTATAAATTCTCATTGATTTTGTTGCAATTTTTATTGAAATGCTGTATAATATATATAAAGTATCAGAGATTTGTTTAAGAACAATCAAAGTTTTCCGAGTTACAAAGTGTCCATAGGCGAAGTACGCCTTTGGGCGCTTTTTTTATTTCCACGGAAAATCATCAGATACTTTCCATAAAACCAAACAAAAACCAAAAAACACACAAGGAGGTTCATACAATGAACAACATAATCAAAAGAGATGGTTCGGTTGTCGAATTTTCCATC
>WQXD01000495.1 GCA_009785015.1 Oscillospiraceae bacterium
CAGCTTGAAATGTATGCAAAAATGATAAGCGCACCCGCCGCCGCAGAAAAATTAACCCCTGCCCGTGATGAAAGGAGCTGAAAAAATTATGGCAAAAACTACTGCAACCCAGAATATTGAAGATAATCCCTATGTTAAAGAGCTTCTCGAAGTGTTGAAAAAGCATAACGCGCCCGGCGCGGAAGAATTGCAGAGCATGATAACGAATACTGCGAAAATCGAGCAGCAGCTTGCCGCCGCCGTTACGGAAATGACGGCAATGCGGCGTGAACTCGCGGCGATCCGAGAAGATAATCACCCTATGCGTAACGCCCTGCAAAACGCGGTAACCGCAATGCAGGAGCAAATACGGGCGTTGCGCGAACAGCTTGAAACGCTGAAAGCGAATATAATAGACGGCTGTAAAAACGCATTGGCGGCGTTCAAGGAGCGCGGCGCGGCGGCGTTAAACGGCATCGCAAAATTTTTCGAGGTTAAGCCCGCGCTTGAAGCGATAGCGAAATCATGCGACCGGGCGGCGGAAAACAACTCGAATGCAATCAATAAAATCGAGAGCATAAGCAATGAATATCACAAAGCGGGACAGCATTTGAAAAATATCGGGCGTGTTATGACGGGCAAAGACCTCCTGACCTCCGCGAAACCTGCGGGGAAAGTGGCAAAAACGGCTGAAGCACCGCTTAAAGCCGCCCGCGCCTGCAATATCGCCATGCGAAACGCGGCGCGTAACGCAGTAAAAAGCCTGACCCGGCTTGAAGAAACCGTCGACCGCCCCAAACCGATTAAAGAGCAGTTTGACGCGGCGGCGAAAAAAGCAGCGGCGCATAACGCCCGCAGTACGCCGGATAAAACGAAAAATACTCCCGGCGTTGAATTATAGACTTCGGGTCAACCTGACCCGAAGTGAAAGGAGATGATGAAATTTGCAGGAACAGATAGACCGCGAAAGCATAGCGGTAACGCTGAAAGCGTCAAAGCTGACTTCGCAGGCGGTTGCCGCTGTTTTGAAAAAAGCGGCGCAGGAAATAAAGAACAGGCACGACAAGGCGCAGACCCCTCACGGGAAGCAGTCAGTTAAAAAGCTGATGAACCACAATGCACCCACAAGCACCATACCCATTGAGGGCGACAAAAGGCTGTTTGAAAAAGTGGCTCGGAAATGGAATGTCGATTATGCGTTCCATAAAACCGAACCGGGCAAATATCTGTTATTATTTAAAAGCGGACAGGCTGACGCGATAACGGCGGCGTTCTCGGAATACTCGCGGTTAGTCATGCAGCGCGCGCGGGACAAACGCCCGCCCGTCATGGACGAAATGCGCCGTAACGCCGAACGCGCAGAGCGTGAACGCCCGGCGAATAACAGGGAGCGCACACGCAAAAAAGAGGTAACGCGGGAATGAAAAATAATATACGGAAATATATAATATCGAATATCCCGTACCTGTTCGCGCTGTGGGTATGTTTGAAACTCGGCACGGCGTACCGCCTCGCTGACGGCGCGAATATCGGACTAAAACTCATGGATATAGGGAATACGTTAGCCCCGGCATTATCGGACATATCGCCGGGATTTGACGGTTTCGACTGGCTTGTAGGCATTACCGGAGCCGTACTGTTACGGTTAGTTATATATAATAAGGTAAAAAAAAGCAAAAAATTTCGCAGGGATATGGAATATGGGTCGGCGTGCTGGGGGTCGGAAAAGACGATAAAACCGTTCATAAATCCGAAATTTCAAGACAACGTAATTTTAACAGGGACAGAATTTCTGACAATGAACACGCGCCCGGCAAACCCCGCAAACGCCCGTAACCTCAACGCCTGCATTATCGGCGGGTCGGGTTCGGGCAAAACTCGATTTTGGCTTACGCCTAATCTTTTACAGGCACATTCAAGCTATGTCGTAGTTGACCCGAAAGGCGGCATAATCGGGCAGGTCGGCTCTTTTCTGAAAAAGCAGAAATATAAGATAAAGGTTTTTAACAGCATAGATTTCAAGAAGTCAATGCGGTATAATCCCCTGTCATATATAAAAACCGAAGCGGATATATTAAAGTTTGTTGACGCTCTGATCCAAAATACGAAAGGCGAGGGAAAGGAAAGCGATCCGTTCTGGACGAAAGCCGAAACCCTGCTTTACTGCGCTCTTATCGCGTATATCGTGTTTGAGGGACCCGAACAGGACAGGAACATCATTACGCTTGTTGATTTGATTAACGGCATGGAAGTACGCGAAGATGACGATGATTTTAAAAACGCCGTCGACTATATGTTTATCGGGTTGGAAAAGCGCAAGCCGACTTGTTTTGCGGTGCGGCAGTATAAAAAATTTAAGTTAAGCAGCGGAAAAACTTCAAAATCTATCTTAATTTCATGCGGTGCGAGGCTCGCGCCATTCGATATTGCGGAGCTTCGGGACGTTATGAGTTATGACGAAATGGAGCTTGACAAAATCGGCGACAGGAAAACCGCCGCATTTTTCATCATATCTGATACTAACCCGACGTTTAATTTTATCGTCGCCCTTGCATTTTCGCAGATGTTCAATATGTTATGCGAACGCGCAGACAATAAATTTAACGGGCGGCTTCCGCACCATGTCCGCGTCCTGTGGGACGAAGCATCGAACACGGGACAAGTGCCGCACCTTGAAAAACTTGTCGCCGTAATACGCTCACGCGAAATATCGCTGTGCCTGTTTTTACAGGCGCAGA
>WQXD01000496.1 GCA_009785015.1 Oscillospiraceae bacterium
ATTTTAAGCCCAAGTCCGTAAAAGAGAAAAGCGTCGTATTTCGGCAGGTTTTCTTTGTCTTCGGCGAGTATGTCAAGATTCTGCACATAAAATTTAAACTCAGGCATAGAATCGAGCATTTCCTGAAAACTGATAACATCGTATGGGTGCCAGTCCTGCACGACTGCTATTTTTGGTAAATCCATAAACGCCTCCTAATTACTGTATACTTGCGCGCGGAGTTTTTTAAGATATTCGAGAGTTGCGCCGGTTTCGTATTTTTTGTCAAGTTCGCCGCCTGTAGTAGAAACCCACGGACAAGCGCACGAAACGCCGCCCTCATAACCGATTTCTTTTAGAATAGTGAAAAGTTTTATGAAGATTTCTTCGCGGTTGCCGACGTGAGGCTGTGAGCCGCCGTCTCCCTGAATGTGTACGTGCAGACATTTTTCGCTTTCGATTTTGATATTTTCAAGCGGCTGGTCGAGTTCGAGAAAATAATTCAAATCAGCCATAACCTTGATATTTTTCCCGCCTACTGCGTTTGCGATACGCAAGCCGTCAAGATAACGCGGGAATGCTGATTTAAGCATTGCCATAGGTTCAAGCGCGATTAAAACGCCGTTGTCCTGCGCATATTTGTCGAGCATTGTGAAATATTTTACGGTTTCGTCTTCACGCTGCGAACGGAATTTTTCGTCTTCAACAGGGAAGAACATTCCGTAAACTCCCGCAACTTTCACGCCGATTTCCGCGCATCTTTCCAAAGCTCGCGCCGACCAGAACTCGAGTTGTTTCCAGTCTGCCTGAGGTCCGCACCCGTATAAACCGTAGCCGTCGATAAAATGGCTGCAAACCGTCACAGGCATTGCGCCGCAAACGGACTGGATTTCTGCCTTTTTCTGTTGCCAGATATAATCGCTGTGCATTGGCGTCATTTGAATACCGCATGGGATTTCGTAAAATTCATAGCCTTCCGCAATTTCCGGAATGTCCACGCCGTCGCCGAACAAGATACCGAGTTTAAACATAATTTTTTTCCTCCTGAATTATTAAAATATTATTTGATTTATAATAAATATGAATAACAAGTTAAAATATAGCATAAACATAAGGTCTGTTGCACCCAAAGCCCTCTTTTTCAAACGTGTAACGAATGTGAACGCAGTTCACGTGCAGTTCACGCCAATCGATAAAAGGGTGGCGTCGCCGAACAAAGCAAAGATTTGCAGAACCGCGTTGGATGCGACGACGGGTGATTATAAATCTGATGTTGTGCGGGGTGTTAGAAATCACCCGTCACGCGGATTGAGCGTAATTTTGTAGGGAACGGATTAATCCGTTCCTTACCAACAGAGTTCTCGCGTGCCACCCTCTTTGGAAAAGAGGGCTTGGCGAAAAATCTTCGCGTTATAATATAACAAAAAGCAAATCAATCCACATACTCCAGCAACAAGTCAAGCATTTCACGGTCAAGTTTATATCCGTTGTAATCCTCGTAATCAACGTCGGCTCTGCCGCTGTTTATTATCCCGAAAGACGCGTTGAAATTCCAGAGAGCCCAGCCCATGCCGATGTCTTTAAAGTTATCCAGATTATCTTTCATCCATCTTAAAACAACGTCGTGAGGGGTTTTATTGTGCGCGCCCCATTCGCCAATCATCGCTCCGCCGCCGCTGTTGATTAAATCTTCCCACGGTTTAAGATACGCTTCTCTGAGCCATTTCCCGTCCTGTATATCCGCGCCTTCGAGAATTATATCGCCGTTCGGGTCGATTTTTATAGCGGGGATTTTCATTCCCCATTGGTCGGTAGTGGGTGTAATTGAGAATACGGGACAGGAGCTTTGCTCCTGCTGCGGTGTAAATTTAATGTCGTTGACTGTCATCCAGTCCCCTTTTGTAACGTCGATAGTGATTAATTTAGTACCTGCGGGAATTTCTATTCTGTAATCTTTGTCAAATATATTCTGGTAAACGTTCCATTCTTCACGATATACTTCTACCGTCCATTCTCCCTCGCCTTTGCCGCTCTTAAATAAATGCTCGTATATTTTTTCGCCGTCGGCTTTTACAACAAGATTTGCCTCGCTTGAAACAATACCGACATTTATATCAAGATAATACGCTTCGTTAAAATCATGCTCTATGCTGTACGGAGCGTAAACTTCCGTCATATCGCTTTTCCCGACGCTGTACAAATGTTTTGGAATTACAACGGTGGGCCAAGTGGGTTCAGGATAATCTTCCGCTCCGGGCATCCATTCAGCCAGATAGTGTGAGATTGTGGTCGGAGTATATCCTCTTGACGCCTGAGCTATCCCAAGGTCTTTAATCATATACGAGGGCTTTGTTCCCCAAGCCAAGCCGTCGGCAATTATAAGCCTGTCGGGGTCTTGTTCCCATATAGCGTCGGCGACTTTTTTCACGACTGCGGCATAAACAGTTTCGGCTATATCCGGCGGTTCGTTTACGAGATTAAAACTGAGATATTCGTTCGGGATATTTTTATATCTTGCGGCAAGAATAGCCCACATATTCGCGAACGCTTCCTGCGGTTCTTTATCAGTCCACAAATCTGTGGTTTCGGCAGGGCTTGCGACGGTAAAACCGGGAGCTCTGTGAAAATTCAGGCATATGTGAATGTCATATTTTATGCCGTATTCAACGGCTTTGTCAATTCGATTGAGTTGACCGTAATCTATATTGTTCCAGTCGTTTGATTTTATCCAAA
>WQXD01000497.1 GCA_009785015.1 Oscillospiraceae bacterium
CCCTTTATTGGAAATACGCCATGTGTCGGTATATTCAAGGTATGAAAGCTCTATCCTGCCTGAACTGCTGTAACGGTCTGGTTTTAAAGAATTTGGCGTTTCAAAGGTTTCATACATGAACTGCCTGTAATACTCAACGGGAATCCACGGGCTGCCGATACGGAAGTCAATATCGGAAGGCAGTAATTTCGGCGGCTGAACCTCCTGCAAGGCTGTAACATTCCGCGTAAATATTTCATTATCCGTTGCTTTCAGCCTCGCGTAGTCCAATTTTGCCGCAACATCGCCCGAAAGATATTCCTCTGCGGTTTCCCAGCCCTCGTGCGGATTGCCGTAATAATTCTGCGGATTAAGATAAATCCTGCCGCCGAGTTCCTCTATGATTTCGTCCTCGCTTTTTTCATAGAGATACGCCATATACGCAAGGTCAACCCTTAATTTCATATTAAGCGAAATTTCAAGGGCTTCTTTCGCGCTTTCCGCATGGGTCGGCTGGCGGTAAGATTTTATCGTTGCCCGCGTAAATATGGGAGCTTTGCTGTATGTTGCGTTATCATCGTTTAAATCCTCGATTGAGCGCAGCAGGGGATACTGGTCGTCGTTATTAAATACTGCGCTGTTCG
The DNA here is from genome assembly GCA_009785015.1 of Oscillospiraceae bacterium. The sequence goes on from WQXD01000497.1 coordinate 624, forward strand.
ATTTATCATTGATATAGCCGTATTTTTTTATAAAGGCGTCATAAACGGTATTAAGTTTTTTCTGCGCCGCTTCAAGTTCATTATATTGGTATTCCCCCGACTGAACGCCGATAACGTCAAGCAGCGCGGAACGTATCCCGCACAACCCATTGACGCGCTCGGCTTTAATCCCTTTTAATTCGTGCTTTGTAAGCCAGCCCTTTTCGCAAAAATATATCCCGCTGTCCTTAATGACATAAGTATAATTTTTCGTACCCTCGTCTGCTCTTATTCTTTCTTTTCCATCGGATAAATCATCGCTTTCGGCTTGCAGCGCCACAGTTCCGGGGTCTGGCTGCGCCGTAAAAACCGCCGGCATTCTGCCGATTGTTTTTTCGAGTTCCGCGTATAAATCCTGACCTTCGGGGGCAATACAGGCTGTGCCGTCCTCATTGCCGTACATATTCCGGCTGCGCTCCATTTTTCCGAGTATCATATCAGGATTATCAATAAAATATTGATTGAGCCTGATATAATCTTCCCTTGTGTCCGTATATACCCAATCGGGGGCTTGCAGTTTGCCGAACTCTCTCGTATTTTCGAGTTTCTGAAAAAATAATATATCGGCTGTAACTTCCGTGCCGGACAAAGAGGTAAAAGCATTGTTCGGCAAACGCACCGCGCCGATTAAATCCGCTTTCCGGGCAAAATATTCACGCGCGGAAGTGTCTGATTTGTCCATTGTGCCCTTTGATGTGATAACTGCCGTAATCCCGCCCGGTTTTAACAGGTCTAATGATTTGGCTATGAAATAGTCGTGTATCATAAAGTTTTCTTCTTCATACTGCCTGTCATAAACTTTAATATTATTAAATGGGATATTGCCGATAATAACGTCAACGCTGTCATTATCGAAGCGCGTTGTTTCAAATCCCCGGATTTGTATGTCAGCGTTCGGATATAGCTGCCTTGCGATTTTTCCTGTTATGCCGTCAAGCTCCACGCCGTGAAGTTTTGTACCCTGCCATTCATCGGGAAGTACGGAAAAGAAATTACCCGTACCCAGCGACGGTTCAAGGAGCGTGCGGTTCGCGCCGCCGCCAAAACCAAAACTGCCGAGCGCTTTATACATATACTCCGCGATTTTCGGCTCGGTATAAAACGCCGTTATGGTAGAGTTCATCGCCGCCTTATATTCGTCCTCGTCAAGAATCAGCTTTAATTCCTGATATTCATTTTCCCAGCCGGAAGCAGTCGCTGAAAAAGCATTGGCAAGACCGCCCCAGCCAACATAATTTGCGAGTATCTTCTGTTCGGCGGGAGCGGCAAGCCGCCCCTCGGTTTCAAGGTTTTTCACAAGGCGTATAGCTTCAATATTGTTTCTGAATTTCGTCTTTGCGCCGCCTTTGAAAAGGTTATCTGTTTCGGAGTAGCGGTAATTTATCTTTTCGGGCGGGGGCTGAACCTGCGGCAATACTTTCAATCTCGGCGCGGCGGGCGCGGGAGTTTCGACCGTGCCGCCTGAGCCGTCTGTAAAATCATGAGTTTCACCGGGGGTTATATCCGCAAGCCGTGTTTCAAGATTATATTTTTCGTCCTCTAAACCGTTCCAGTCATCAGCGGCGTCATCAGAAATAACATCGCCGACCGTATAAGTATTTTCGTATTCTTCAAGCTGCCCGCTGATTTCCGCAAGGCGGGCTTGGATTTCGCCGGATTCCTCCAAAATCTCGGAAGCGGGAACGGCGACGCCATTACTGTCAAATATAACTTCCGTATCTTCGCCGTTTATCGTTGATATTGCGCGAACGGGCATAAATCCCTGTTCGCCGATATTCCGCAGCCAGTCGGAAAGAAAAGAGTTCAGGTCGCGCTGTAATTTCCTGTTCAAGATTCCGTTTGCGTAAACGTCCTGATAAACGCCCGTGCTGCTGAGTTGATAAGATAACGCTTTTATAGTTTTTTCATCATGGTCTATTTCAACAACCATGTCAGGGTCGCGCATTGTATCGCCGTTTTGGATATATGTGTGCATGATAGAATATTGGCTGCCGCTAAGACGCTGAACCGATAACGGCTCAAAACCATCAGATTCAAGCCGAAGATA
>WQXD01000498.1 GCA_009785015.1 Oscillospiraceae bacterium
CGAAAACGACCGACGGAACCGACGCCAGAAGCCGAACCACCGCAATCAATACTGCAGAAACGCGGCGCGAGGCGTATTCGCATATCGCGACCGCCGCGCCTATCCCGATTACGGACGCGAATATAAGCGCAATCAGCGTAGTGATGAGCGTTCCCGCAATCAGGCCTAAAAACCCGAAACTAAGCATGGGGTCCGCGTCGGGCGAATAAAACGCCTCCTGTATCTGTTTGTCAAAACCGCTCCCGGTGAAAAGCGACGCGCCGCTTTCCCTGATAACAGGATAGGCTTTGTAAAGAACAAAAATAAATATAAAGACGATTATCGCGATACTTATTGCCGATAATATGTAAATAATAATTTGGGGTAATCCGTTTTTTAATTTTTTTATCATATCAATAGAGTTTTACATAACCTTCTTTTTCAACGATGCTGTTCTGGCAGTCCGCGCTCTTTAAGTAATCTATGAACATCGCGTTGACCCCTGCCGCTTTGCCTTTTGTGCAGACGTAAAGCGATCTGCCCATTCCGTAAGTTTTATTGATAACCGTTTTAGGCGTTGCGCTTTTGCCGTCAAGCGAAACGGCTTTTACTGTTTTGTCTACGAATCCGATAGAATCGAACCCGATTGCGTTTTTATCTTTGGCTACCGCTTGTTTAATCAAGGTTGACGAAGTGAACGGCGTTGCGGTTTCCACGACGGATTTACCGCTGCCCAACAATAAATCTATGAGAGTTGTCAACGTGCCGGAGCCTGTTTCGCGCGTCTGCACCAGAATCGGAGCGTTGCCGCCGCCGACGTCTTTCCAGTTCTTTATTTCTCCCGTGAATATCTTCTGAGCCTGTTCTTTTGTGAGGTTGGTTATAGGGTTGTCAGGGTGGACGATAATCGCGATAGCGTCGTTGGCTACGGCGTAAGTGTTCAGCGTTTTCATTTCGGCTTCCCTGAATTCGCGAGAGCTCATTCCGATATTTACAGTTCCCGCGACAGCGTCGTTTATGCCCGTTCCCGAACCGCCGCCCGATACGGTTATCGAAAGGTCTTTGTTCATTTTCATCAGTTTATCAGCCGCCGCCTGAGCTATGGGCTGAACGGTAGTCGAACCGCTCACTTTTATGGTTCCGGTCATTGTGCTGAAATAATTTATGGTCGCCGCTTTTGTGGAAGCGTTATAGCTTACTTTCGCTCCGATTGCCTCGAAAGCCGCTGCCGGCGCCATTATGTTGCCGTCGATGGATTTGACGGGATTCGCGAGGGTTCTGGTTGCTCCGTTCAGCGTATATGTTTTTGAATCGACAGTAAATACAACTTTGTTTGCCGCCATCTGGACTGTGGCTTCTTTTTTCGTTTTATTGAACGAATATGTGCCGCCGAGAGTTTCCGCGACAAATTTGACGGGAACATACGCGGTTTTATTTTCAACAACCGGGTCAACTTTCGGATTCTGTTTTACTCCGTCTATAGTAAGCGTAACGGTGTCTGCGGCATAAACTGTAACTGCCGGAATTATTACTATAATCATTGATATTACGAGTATCAATGCAAAGATTTTTTTTATCATTATTATATTCTCCCTTATTAAAATATTAAATTCTAAAATTTATTTGTACTAACGTGAATTTATATAACATATTGCACGATGTAACGCCCGCAGCCACCGAAATGTACGTTAAAAGCTATTATGTTCAATGCGCCGCGGACGTTGCGTTCTGCAACTTGTGTGCTTTATAAATCCACTTTTTAGAGGTTGGTAAATTAAGGTATCAAATCAATCACGGCTGCCGAAACATAGAATTTGCCGCTCTGGTTTACGACAACACTGTCGAATTCGACTTTTTCGTCGTTTAATATTACATAGTTTTTGTTTTCGAGTATAATCAGAACGTCATCGTCTTTCGTCACCGTCATTCTGCCGCCTGCCTGGATTTCTGCTTCGATTTCAACGGTTGCGCCTTTGGCTTTGAAAGCCGCCTCAGCGTCGTTATATAGTTCCGCGGTGACTTTATCTAAATCAATCCCAAACGCAGCCGCGCAGATTTTCGCTATGTCAGTATTGTCGATTGTTCCGGTAATACGTCCGTCGCTCGGAAGATATGTATAAAGATTCACTTCTTCTCCGGTATGACCCGTGGTTGTCCAGCCGAGATAAGCGCGTTTTGAAATCATCGGTCCTACCGTGTAATTCATGCTGCCTGCGGGGGTTTCTTTTATTGCCGCTTCTTCTTCGTCGGTCAGGTCGTCAATGCCGTAGTATGTTTTCATGGCTGATTTGATATTTGTACGGTCTTCGTTGAATTTAGCCGCTACGCCCTCTCCTGTGAGTTTTGCTTTTTTGAGCGGGGCGATAAACTTAGATACGGGGTCTTTGGAATAGCTTGCGTCCGTGTCATAGTTTCCTATGGTGATTCCGCCGTTGCCGTGGTCGCTCATTATGAGTAGCATTGTATTCTGATTTTTCTTGGCGAAATCAAGCGCGACTTTAACCGCATCGTCAAAGGCGAGTATATCAGAGATAAGCCCTATCGGGTCGTTTGCGTGAGCCGCCCAGTCAACTTTTGAACCCTCGACCATCAGGAAGAATCCGTTTTCGTTCTGCGATAAAAGCTCGATTGCTTTTTTTGTCATTTCAGCAAGAGAAGGCTCGTCAGGGGTATTTTCTTTTATATCGAAATCGTACGCCATAGCGTCAGCCGCGAACATCCCCCAG
>WQXD01000499.1 GCA_009785015.1 Oscillospiraceae bacterium
AATCAGCGTCGGGGTCGAAAACGTCTGGAACCAGTTTTTTATGTCGCCGTTCGACATGGCGGATTTTATCGACGGCTTAAACAAAGATTTAGCATTAGACGGCGAATATATCACGGCTTATTACGACGTGGGCAACGTGGTGGCATATTCGTGGTCGGAATACTGGGTACAGATTTTGAGCAAGCGCATAAGCCATATACATATAAAAGATTTCAAGCGCAATTCGGGATTCAACAGCGGGGGGACATGGCCGAATTTATTAGAGGGCGACACAAATTTCAAGAAGATAATCCCGGAACTCAAAAAAGCGGGCTGGGACGGATATCTCACGGCTGAGATCGGCAAGCCCGATAATCAGACATTTGAAGAATTTTACAGAGGCACCGTCGAACTTGAAGAAAAGATTATTGCGTTTGGTCTGTAAGCGCATTGCCGCCGTTGGCTCTCGGGGCGATCCTCTGCCAGCGTTCTTTTTCCTCTGAGCCGGGTATGGCCGAGAGTTTATCGAGAAACAATATCACTTCTTTAAGCGGGCCTTCGATCAAATTTGCGGCGACGGGACGGTTCACCTCGACGTTTTCGTTTTCTATGTCATAATTGTCCAGTTCTTTGTAATATGACATTTTGATATGAAAGGCGTGTATGAGAATATCTATGCAGATCAATTTTTCGCCGTAGGTTTTCGCTCTGGGGAAATTCCTGTGGAAATCGAGAAATATCGGCAGGGCGTTTGCGGCATGGAGCTGTTTGCCTTTATAAGACTTTTTAAATTCCTCCCATGTTGCGCGGAGCCCGCCGCAAGAACACTCAAATATATTTTCTTTTAATGCAATATCGCGGCCGCACGCGGGGCATATCAGTATTTTTCTTTCAAAGCCGTTAGTCGCGGAAATAATGCTTTCGCAGCGGGCGTATAAAGCCCAGCCGGCTTCATCAGCGAGTTCGTCGTCGAAAATCCCCGACGCGCTTTGGTTATAAAGTTTTGCGATCAATTCCTGCGGGACTCGTTTACACCATTTTATCATAAAAAAATATTCCTCCGTTTATTATCTTTAAATTATATAATATAATATCATTTTTATTTGATGATTGTCAATCGGGGGAGGGGGAGAAAAATTCATGAAAAACTTAAAATTAAAATTATCCGCGGTTATTTTACTGGCTTCGCTGATTTTGTGCGCAAATATCATGGCTTCGTGCGGCGGGGAGCCTTCCGGCAATGACGGGGGCGGCGAAAATCCCGCGAATGCTCCGGCAGCCGGCGGCGATAATAATATACCGGCTGAAATCCCGGCGCAGGAACCTGAACCGGATATCCCGGTCGTTGACATGAACGGCAAAGAAATAACTATCGCGCTGTTGAACTGGTATAATTACAAGCCTTTAGACATCGTTGACATAGACGTTGAAGAGCTGGCCGGCGAGCCCTTTAACGACGCGGCATATAACAGAAATCTATTTATGGAGCAGACGTATAACTGTAATATAAACGCTGTTTCATTCCCGGACTGCAGCACGGCTCTGAATGGGGTGAGAAGAACGATACAGGCGGGCGACGGCGTTTATGACATCGTATCACTACGCGCATATTTTTACATGCCGATCCTTACAGGGGGGCTTACGCACAGTTTCGATGATATGCCGTATATAGAGCTTGACAATCCGTGGTGGTACAAAGATGCGGTGGACGTGACGTCTGTCGGCCAGAAGGCTTACGCTTTGCTGGGCGATTATACCACGGCTATCATGAACTGCGTCTGGAATACTTATTTTAATAAAAAATTGATAAGCGATTTCGGCTTGGAAAACCCGTATCAGCTCGTTAAGGACGGAGAATGGACTTTATCCAAAATGTACGAAATGGGCAAAGAAGTCGCTGCAGATCTGAACAGCGACGGCACAATGGACACAGAGGACAGATACGGCATTATCCATATAGTCGAAACGCCTATCTCTATTTTAAACAGCTTCGGCGAAAGATTCGTCGATTTGGATTCTGACGGCGCACCGTATCTTTCGCTCGCCAGAGAAAGCGCAATGGAAAAATTCGTGCATTTAGTAGAAATATTCAGCGATCGCGACACCTGCTTCAACGTGCATTACAGAACAAACGACCCGGCAAGATACGAGGCGCAAATGTTCGTGAACAATCAGGCTCTGTTCTGTCTGGGCGGGATATATTACGGGCCGGAAATGAGAGCGATGGACGAAGAATACGGCATTTTGCCGTTTCCTAAATATGACGAAAGCCAGAAAGAATATTATAACTCGACCAATGTCAGGGCTCTGCCGCTTCTTACCGTTCCCATAACGAACGGCGATCTTGAAAATACGGGCTTGTTTCTGGAGGCGTTCGCCTATCAGGGCTACAAGAACGTGCGCCCCGAATTTTACGACGTGCTTCTCCAGAGAAAAGTGGCAAGGGACGACGAATCAGCCGAGATGCTGGATTTTATTTTCAGCAATATATTCATGGATGTGGGCGCGATGTATAATTTCGGCGGAATTTCTGACAGTCTGAACGATATGACCGGGCAGAGCAATTCGAATATCGCGTCGTATCTGGAGAGGAACAGCGAAAGGATAACCAGGGAAATCCAAAAATTTATTGACGCTATATCAGAGTAATGAAAATTTTGGGGAATGATTTAATTATGTTTGCAAAGTTTAAAAAAATATTTGTTATTATATTATTAATAGTATC
>WQXD01000500.1 GCA_009785015.1 Oscillospiraceae bacterium
ATAATGCGAGGAATGGAGGATTATATTCCTCTATTCCTCGTTGTTTACCTTAACTCAAGGATTGCCGCTGAAAATTTCAATCTACGTCATAAGTCTGCATTTGTCCGGATAGCATTGGGTGAAATCCAAACCGTTTGTAAAACGGCAGCAGCGTTTCATCGAACAACACCGAAATCACAAAGATTCTGTTTTCCTTCAATTTTGCGATGATTCTTTTCATCAATTCCGTGCCTATGCCTTGTTTTTGATATGCTGGGTCAACCGTTAGGTCCTGTATATATGCGTCGGTAACGCCGTTTGAAGTCGTGTCCACATAGCCGATTAGTGTGTCGCCGTCGTAACAGGCAATGTGATAATATGAAGTCATGAGCGGATTGTTCAACAACTCTTCTGCTCCGTTCCAGCCGACGCTGCGGCGCAAATCGGCAATCGCTTTTACTGATGTGGGTTCGTTTTCGATATAGCATATCATTGGGTTTACCTCTTGACTACCTGAATATTTTGTTTTTTATTTTATCTTACCATATTTTATTTTTAGATTCAAGTAAAATTTGTAAATTTTATTTATGTTCGTGAAATTATATAACATTCGGTATTATTGAAAAACCGCAATTTTTATCAACGGTGCGTATTGCTTTTGTGGTATAATACTATCAACTATCAACGAACTTCGTTTGTTTCAGGAGATAAGCGGGTATGAATTACATAGAACACATCGGACACGCAATAGAATATATAGAAGCTAACCTCAAAGCCGAACTTAATCTCGCGGATCTGGCGAAAGCGGCAGGCTATTCGGAATATCATTTTTTACGGGTATTCAAACAAGTTACGCACATCACTCCCGCCGATTATATCCGCAAACGGCGGCTTTCCGAGGTTGCGCGTGAAATGGACGAAAGTAACCGTTCAATCTCTGATATAGCTTTTGATTACGGATTCAATTCAAAAGAGAATTTTACGCGGGCATTCAAAGTTGAACATAACTGCCTGCCTACGGAATATAAATCGGCGGGCAACAGCCTGAAATTATTCGACCGTTTCCCGCTTGATATTCCGTTGTTTGAAGTAAAGCCTGAAATCGTAATGCTTGACGGATTTTGCGTAACCGTTTACCCGAATCCCGAAGATACCCCGCCGAAATTCTGGAATCTGTACAACTGCAAAAAGATGTCGCAAAAGTTGTCCGGCGGAAAAATCGTCGCGGATTACGGCGTAATGAAATGGTATAGCGATAAAAATTGGCTGGATTATTATATTGGCATAAAAACAAGCGACGCAAACGGCGATACTGCGGGAACGGTAGAGATAGAAATCCCAGGCGGATTGTACGCAGTCTTTTCCACGCCGCCCGCTTCCCATTTCGATTTCGTGGCTACGATACACAGAACGCGGGGATATATCGAATGCGTATGGCTGCCAAACGGCGAATACAAAAAAACGGACGGCTGGGAGTTTGAGACATATATCGAGGCAAGCCGCACATACAGCGAAGATATTTATATACCGATAAAGAAAAAATATGCGATTAGCTGATTTTGGGCAGTGCAGTTTTTGCATTTCGTAAAACAAAATAAAATTTAATATAATCAAATTGAGGAGGTTTATTATTCAAATGAAAACATTGAACGTTACATGGGACGGAATCCACGACAGCACAGGCTATCTTTTTTCTTTCGCAAAATCTCTTTCCTGCGCCGTAAAAAACAGCCCGTGGGCAGAATACGCCGAGGACATAATCGCCACCAGCGGGTTCGCGTTCCGCATGTGGGTAGCGGCTGATTTATGCCCGTCTTCCACCAGTATTTGGAGCTTCGACATTCAAAAATCCTGCGTGGAAAACGGCGGTCTGACATGCGAATATGTCGGACGTTATTGGGAGCAGGACACCATTGAGAAACAAAAATGGCTGGAAGCAATCGCGAACATCAAAAAATCCATCGACAACGGCGTTCCCGCCGTATCATGGGACATCGGTATACCCGAATGGGGCTTGATTACAGGATATGACGACGAAAAACAGGTTTTTTCCACCCTCGCGGTTAATATGTCGCAGACTGAATTACCGTACGACGTTCTTGGTAAACGTGAATTGCCGATTTTATCGGTACTGACGCTTACAGGCGCAAGCGGAAAACCGCAAGATGAAATCCTCAAAGATACGGTTAAGTTAGCCGTCGCACATCTTAAAGGCGGGGAATGGTGCGACAACGCAAAAGGCTTGGAAGCGTACCCTGTTCTTATGAAGCATTTTGAACCGGAAGTTTTTACAAACGAGAATGGTTTTGCATGGAACAGAGAGTATCTTTTGGGGACATACGGCGAATTAAAATATTACGCGTATAAATATTTTGAAAAGACAGGGCAATCACAGCTTGCCGAATTATATCAAAGCATTCATTCCGCCTGGATGGAAGCGTTCAGGATAAATAAAACGGGGGACGGATGCGCCGTTGACATTTTAGCTCAATTAAAATTGGCGCAGAAAAACGAAATTTCGGTTGTTGAAATAATGGAGAAAATGATTTGAATATGTGATCCGCATTGCCGCCTGCGAAAATTTCCCTCCTGATCATTCCTGAAGCTCCCCATGCCTAAATTCAGGGGGTTCAACCGTACTGGCAAGTCTCTCGCAGACCTCGAAAGATTTCGCGCACTACCTTGCTTCCGTTTGACTTTCACTACCTATGACTTCCATCG
>WQXD01000501.1 GCA_009785015.1 Oscillospiraceae bacterium
ACAAAGTTTTTTTATCATTGAATAAGTAGTAGGCTTTTTCCAGCCAAGTTCTTTTTCGCATATTCTTGTCAATTCGGTGGAGTTGACAGGCTCACGCACCCAAACAATGCTCATAAACTTATACTCTGCGTCGAACAGTTTTAATAAATTTTCCATAATATATTTTACACCTCCATGTAATCGGTCATAACCGACCGTCCTATATAGTTTATCACAACCAACCAATAAAGTCAAGTAGTTTAGAAAATATTTTTTATAATAATATTTCAAAGAAGATATAGATATTAAATATAGCCCTATACGCTATGTGTGATCGTTTTATTTTCCGAATAGGAACTGTAAAATGTAAAAATATTCGTAAAAGCGATATAATTTTTCAAACGGATTTTTTGAAATCCGTACTCCGGCTACCCATAATCCAAATCCTTCGTTTATTTATTTTAATTTTGAAAATTCAAAACCCCGACTTTTACAAATCGGGGTCGCTGTTTCTGTTTGTTTTTCGCGGCGGTGATTTTTGCCTGTTGCTCTCGCGTTCCTTAACAAGTTGTTCAGCCGCCGTCATGCGTTCCTTAAAGTTTAAATCCTTATCCCAACTACGCGTTTGATAAAACGAACCCGATGCTTCTCTGAATTTTTTCACAAACATATTCATAACGTCGAAAGAGTATGGGAGTTTTTCAAATACGTCCATATTCCGTACCGTAGGTTCGAGGTGCGTCCAGTTGTCAATTTGCGCCGCCCATTCCCTGTGTTCGGCAAATTTATCGTCGGGAGCGTTGTTTACCATAGCCGCTATTACTGCTTCGGCTCTATCTTTGCCGTATATTTCAAGAACTTCTGCGGCGGCTTTGTCATATTGCCCCTTACAATTTCCAATCGCCCGTATAACGGCGCAGGCGCAGTCAAAGTCAATAAATCGGCTTTGGAAATAATGTTCGGTGTTCTGCATTTTGTCAGCTTCTTCAAAAGAAGAACTATAACGTGTGGTATTTCGTAAACCGTCTGTCGGGATTGTCGGGGCGTAGCCTGCGGATTCCAATTTATCATAGCCAAGAAGCGCGCAAATGTTATGCTCCACGTTGGATAACGCTTTCATTTTCTGCTGCGCTGTATTCAAGTTTAGGCGTAACGCCTTTTCTTTTTCGTATAACTCGGATATATCGCCGCTTAATTTTTTCAGCGAAGGGAATTTATCGAGTTTCAGCTCGTCGAAGATATACGCCCTTGCCTTGATATGCTTTTCGATTTCGTCTTTGTGGCGGGCGTAAAAATCATCTTTGAAATGCTTGAACTGTCCCCGCGCGGTATATTTTTTGTAAATCTCCGCTGTTGCGCGGTACGCCTCTGCTTGCGTTTTCAAGGCTGACAGGCTCTTTATTTTTCCCCTGTTGGCGTTGATTTGCTTTTGGATATTCGCATGGTCGGTTTTGGCGGTTTGATACGCCGATTGCAGGGATTCAATATCGGTTAATTTATTTTCTTGAATATATATTAATGTCTGCGCCGCCTGTTTCAAATTGAATATCTTGCACCAGTTAGCGTAACCGGGGCTTTCCTGCGCCTTGATAGATTTTTCGAGGTCGATTATCATTTGTGGCATAGGCGGATTCTTGATTTCGTAAATCTGATTATCAATACTTTTCAGCCGTTCATTAGCCGCTTTGATATTGCGGTTTATATCCCCGCGTTCTGTGCGGATTCCCTTTTGCTCCATTTGGTGAGCGGAAACGCCGAGATGAATCGTTGGGATTTGTTCCAAGCCCTGCCGCTCGTATGAGCGGTGGTCAACGCGGCTTTCATGACCGCCGTTTTCGAGATACACGTTTAAAATATCAGCCCATGCCTTTCGCCATTCCTCCACTTTGGAACGCTCGTCCCAATCTGTGGCGGTGACTTTTTTAACCTTATACCGTCCGCTCGGAAGTTTTATGCGTTCGCCGTTATCGTCGAGGATATATTCCATTTTCGATTTTGCTCCCCAAGAGCCGTCCTGTTCAAGCGGACGCATGGTGAGAAGCACATGGGCGTGAGGGTTGCCGTCACCTTTGTCGTGAATACAAATGTCGGCTATCATTCCGTGATATACAAAGTTGTCCCTTATATATTCGTGAACAAGGTTTATATTTTGTTCAATCGTAAATTCTGCGGGCAGGGCTAACCGAACCTCGCGGGCAAGCTGCGCGTTTTTGTTTTTTTCGATTTTCTCAACGGAGTTCCATAGTGTGGCGCGGTTGCCGTAATCATCGGGAGCGTTTGAAGATAACAACATTTCGGTATAGACGATACCTTTTTTTCGTGTGTAATCATGCGTCTGTCCGTCATAGTCATTCTTGATTATATCGCCTGCGCGATACGCCGCCGCCGCGACAGCGGAATGTCCTTTGCCGCGACTGACAATGCTTATATTCATAGAGTACATTGCGATAGTGGTTCATCTCCTTTCGCCGTAATTGGTTTCGTAGTTTCTATCCGACGATGATAAAATGGCTACATTTTTTTGTGTCGGATAGAAATAAACCCAAACACGGCTTGCGGGTTTGGGTTTAACAGGAGCGGAGCGACGCTTACAGGCGCGAAGCGCCGCTAATACGCCGTTAGGCGGAAGCCCCGCAGGGCGCGCGGCAGTATCGGCTTGCCCGATACTGTATAAGTGCGCTGTTCCAAAGGGAACAGAAGGGGGCTTGCGCCCCCGA
>WQXD01000502.1 GCA_009785015.1 Oscillospiraceae bacterium
ATTATATCGGTTTCCACGGGAAACTATGCAGATGTGTACGCTTCCCTGCGCGAAGGGTATAGCGGCGGTTTTGTCAACGACGGCAGCGGATTCAGGGAACAGATTAATACCGGCGATATATACGCGCGTCTTATTGAACTTTTGGGATTACAGCGCGAGGGCAGTTCTTATATAAAATATATTGATGGTGACATAGTGGAATACAGAATATCTAATCTGACCGTAAATATCGTAAATGCTCCATTAGCGCCGGTTGACCGCGACTCTGCACAGAAGTTTCAAGCAGAAGCCACGATACACCTTGAAGTTCCGTTGTCGTTCGGATGGTCAGGACTGCCGCCCATGCGTATTACTTTGAATTGTAAAGCGGGCTGGACGCCGAAATTCTGATGGCTTTCATGATATTTGAAATGGCGCAAAATTGGTGCTTTGCCGCTAATTACCGGCGTTATTTATGCCGGTAATGCTGGACTTTCCGAATGAAAAATGATATAATATAATCAATAATATATTCGATTTATTAAAACGGAGGTATTCAATATGGAAATGAAAAAAAATAAAAGGCTTGTTATTTTCAGTCTGCTTATTTTCAGCGCGATACTTATAGCAGGGGTGTTCATATTTGTAAAAAAACCGCAAAATGAAAATACTCCGCAAGACATAAAAAATATAGTTCAAAATGTTACGCCTGACGAAATTACCGAAGTTCCGGTTAATACAGCGGCGCTTGATATTATGCCAAATGAGATTCTACCGACCGATATTCCGAAAATTATAATTGCACCAAGCGAAATCCTGCCGGTTGAAACATCTGCTGAAAACGAAATGAACACAGAAATTATTTTAACGGTTATGCCGGAAATGCCCGAAGCGCCTGAACTTCCTGATACGGCTTTCAGAGGTGAGCGCACGGGAAATGCTACGCCGGAGGACGCAGAAGCTCACAAAGCTCTCGACCCTGCCTTGACAAACCCCGATGTAAAGCCTGATATTCATATTGCGGCTGTTCAGCCGGACAAACCAAATGATGATACACATTTATGGTGGACTATTAATGAAAATGGAGAGCTTTACGCGCCCGGTTTTGGATGGATTCAGTACACCGGAGAAAACATAATGCACCAGAGCGAATCTGACGGCGATTGGGACAGGCAGATTGGCTCAATGAATTAGCAAAAATAAATATAATTTAGGAGCAGGCTCAATGCCTGTTTCTTTTTTTTGGAGGAAGCAATGAAAAATAAAGTTATTCCTATTATTATTTTAGCATTTATTTTTTCGCTGTCCGCGCCTAATACAGTTTTTGCTGCGGGTGAAGGTAACGTGGATTCAGGAAGCGGAGGCATGGGCAGCGGAACAGAAAATTTCAGATGGACGCCCGGACATGACGGTGTTAGAGTTTCTATCGTGGAAGCAACAACAGGTATTATTATAGGAAATCCGATAGATTATACAAATATAACCCCGGCAGCCGGCATGACATATTTTAAGCAGCGCTCAAAAATTGATTATCTGAACGGCGCGAATCTGATAATGTTATGGGGCACATATACCTATAATCGCCCAAGTATTCCGTTACCCCGAATCGTTAGCGACGCCAGCGGCAACGCCAATATTGAAGTTATAAAGCAATATTTCTGTTCCGAAGGCGCGGCACAAATGATAGCGAACGATTTCGGATTGGATTTTGAAATGCTTACAAACGGCGATTACAAACTGTTTTTAGAGCCGATTGCGTATTTCAGGTATGCGGGATATAATATTTGTATGAGCTCTCATGAAGCCGCGCTGTATGACACCGAGCTTGGCGGAGCTTTGCGAACGCACATGGTAGGTCTTACGCACCAAAATTTACCGCTCGCCATGTTCCTTGAACGCCCGGACTTGGGTTTGCCTGTGTTTACCGGTCCGAGAACCGGCTGGCAGTCAAACGGAACTATAATGAGATATTTGGGCATGGGCATTGTCAGTTACGCCGATGTTGAGTATATAATTCCCGAACCCGGCGAATATACGATAGAATACCGCACGAATACGGAAGTTGTCACTGCGATAACGCTCCATTCGCCGGTAGAGATAAATTATCATGGCGTGGCAAATGTCAGTTTTCACCTGATGGGACGGTCTTACACTGTAATGGGTGTTATCATGCCCGCAGGAGAATCGCAGCTTGTCTGGTTTAAATGGACTACTCCGTCAACCGAACAAATTGTAACAATCAGCGTTACTACAAACAAGGGCTATTTAAGCGAAAATAAAATAGTTGCGAAAATCGTTTCTTTAGATGAAAACCCGCCGCCCGACCCGAAAGCCAATGACCGCAACGACAGCTTTGCCGCCGTACCAACGCCGAACAATCCGCATAGAACATCGGCGCACTGGACGATTTGGTGGGCATGGTGGCAAGAAAATTGGGAATGGGAATCCGCTTGGGAATGGGTTGATGATATTCGCTGGGTATCCAATTTAGTATATATCACCGATATTGGTTGGGTTGATAACGGCTATTTCTTTGACTTCGGACAGTGGTGGGACTTCGGAGAATGGATTGATAATGGTTGGTGGAATTTTGAAATAGCTAATTATCACGTAAATCTTGTTGCATTAAGCGCGATTGAAGCTGACGCCAAAGTACCGACCGCAAACGGAAATAAGATGAAAAGCGGGTACGGTGTGAATAATACTGTAACGGC
>WQXD01000503.1 GCA_009785015.1 Oscillospiraceae bacterium
ACCGTCGATACGCTGCATTTAGCGTTACGGCATATATACGACCCGGACGAACGCGCCGTTGTCAAGAATATATTACGTAAGCTGGACGAAACGGACAAAACCGAATTAGAAAAGCTCGGTTTTGAAAATGAGGAGGTTTTTGATGCCGAATAAAAAACCAAAACCAAACCGCAGGCGTTCGGTGCATTTCAATTTTTGGGCTACGGAAGAAGAAGCCGCGCTGATCCGTCAGCGTATGGCGGATTCGGGCGTAGTCAGCTTGGGCGCGTATTTTCTCAAAATGTCGATTGACGGTTACCACATAAATCTTGACCTTACCG
The DNA here is from genome assembly GCA_009785015.1 of Oscillospiraceae bacterium. The sequence goes on from WQXD01000503.1 coordinate 321, forward strand.
ACGTCCGGGAATTGGTTTCGCTTTTGCGCCGCTGTTCAAATAATTTGAACCAAATCGCAAAACGCGCCAACGAAACCCGCAGCATTTACGAAGCGGACATTGAGGATTTACGCCGGCAATACGATAAGCTCTGGGATTCGGCGAATGGGATTTTAGCGGGGCTGGCGAAAATAAAATAGTATTGAAAACAGTTTGTAAACATACGCGAAATGACTTGCAATCATCTTCGACCCAAGTTAACATTACAAAATAATAAAATAAAAGTGTACGGTTATATCAATTTCGGCTCACGCATAAGCATAAGCGTGAGCCGAAACCGTTCAATCAAAATTTAACACACATTTTTATTTTATAAAAGTAATCAGGAGGGAGGATATATTTTATGCTGCTGACCTTAAAAGAGATGGAGCTTCTCTGCGTTTTTCATGACGGGACCCTTTCCAAAACGCTCGGCTTGCTCCGCGAAGCTGAAAACGAACCGCCGGAACGCATGGCTATGATTGAGTCGCTGATTGAAAAGCTGTCCGGCATGGAAGACGGCGAACCGGCTTCACTCGCGTTCGAGCCGGAGGTTTAAAATTCCGAAAGGGCGGTTACACTAACGGACAGCCGTCTTTTTCCCGTTTGCGCGCGCAGCATTCTTTTATTTTTTGCAGAGCTATGTATTCCGTCACGGCTTCGCGTCCGGCGGTTTCCAGCGATAATATATCAGACAAGACTTCGCCCGCCGTTTGTTTATCCGTCACTTTTTTATCTAAACCGGGGACGCCGTGCATTACGTCTTTTCTGCCCATGAGATAATCTGCGGACACTCCGTAATAGTCAGCCAGTATAAAGAATGCGCGGAGCGGCAATTCGTTTTCGCCTTTCTCATAGTTTGAATACTGCTGCTGCGTTGTTTTAATCAATTCGGCTATATCGGATTGCTTCAAATCCCTGTCCTCGCGCAGACCGCGCAGGATTTCGTTTATCGCTTTCATATATCACACGCCACCTTTATTTGTTTGTAAAATTTTATCACACAAATATTAGATGTATTGCGATATACCAATTTATCATGTATAATAATTATCATACACAAAATATTTGTATAAAGGAGTAAAAGTATGCAAGAAAAACAGATTAAAAAATCCTGCGCGTTCACGGGGCATCGCCCGCAACGCTTCAGCTTCGGGTATAACGAGGACGATGAGAAATGTCAAAAATTAAATAAAATTATGGAAGACGAAATTGAAAAATTGATTGCAGCCGGCGTGACCGACTATTATACCGGAATGGCTCTCGGCGCTGATACATGGGCGGCGGAGATTATATTGGATTTGAAAGAAAAGTATCCGGCTCTGCGATTGATTGCCGTGCTGCCTTGCGAAACCCAAGCGAACGATTGGACTGTGGAACAGCGGGAGCGGTATTTCAACGCGCTGGCGGTTTGCGATGAAGTGATAACGCTTCATAAAAAATACAAGCCGTCATGTATGTTCGAGCGTAACAGATACCTTGTTGACCATGCGGAATATCTGCTGGCGGTATATGACGGCGGCGAACGCAGCGGCACCGCTTATACAGTCAGGTACGGAAAACAAAAGGAGCGGAAGATTATCATTATCGACTCGGACACGCTGGCGGTGAAAAAATAAAAATATAAAAAACGGCTGGATTCATATATCCGGCCGTTTTATATTTGGGGAGGTGAGGCTCATAGCCACAACAAGAATCATGTCATTGCATACCGGCAAGGGACGGAGCGTGGCGCGGGCGTTGAAGGACAGCATTGATTATATGGATAATCCGTTGAAAACAGACAACGGCGAATGGGTATCATCTTATGAATGCGATGCGCGAACCATTGACAATGATTTCATGCTGTCCAAACATCGGTACGCATCTCTCACAAAAAAAGAACAGGATCGCGGCGGCGTTATAGCTTACCATGTCCGGCAGAGCTTCAAGCCGGGCGAAATTACTCCGGAGGAAGCAAACCGCATCGGGTACGAGCTTGCCATGCGTTTCACGAAAGGCAGGTTTGCGTTCATCGTCTGCACCCACACGGACAAGGCTCATATACACTCGCACATCATTTGGAACAGCACGGCTTTGGACTGCCAAAGCAAGTTCCGTGATTTTTTCCGTTCGGGACGCGCCTTGCGGCGGCTCAGTGATTTGATTTGTCTTGAGAACGGCTTGTCTGTTATAGAGAACCCGCAGCGCGGACAACATTACGGCAAGTGGCTCGTCGATAGGCGAGAGCCGTCACAAAAACAATTACTCACCGCAGCCATCGACGCCGCGCTGGAACAGAAGCCCGCTGCCTTTGAAGAGTTTCTCGCTTTGATGAAAGCTGCGGGGTATGAGGTAAACGACAAA
>WQXD01000504.1 GCA_009785015.1 Oscillospiraceae bacterium
AGGAAGAACGGCAGTTTGAAGCGTTGGGATTTTCCGTAACAATCAAGAGCGAATTGCTCGCGGAAGCGTTGCGGTTGTTGCCGGAGCGTCAGCGCAACATCATCATGCAATATTATTTCCTTGACATGAACGACAGGGAAATCGGCGAAACAAGCGGCGAAGTACGGAATACCGTCAGTTATCAGCGCAACGCCGCGCTCAAAAAATTATATGAAATCATGGAGGGTTTACAGAATGAACAATAACAATTTCAGCAAATATAGACTGTTGCCGTTTGCCACAATCGAAGCGGCGACAACGGGCGATAGTGAAGCCATGAGTGCGGTTAATCGGCATTTCGGCGGCTACATCGCCACGCTGTCAGTCCGTCCCATGCGCGACGCGGACGGTAACGAACATTACGCGGTTGATGAAACTATACGCCGCGAACTGGAATCGAAGCTCGCCGCCGCAGTTATGAAATTTCGGGTGGTGTGATATGGGAGAGAAGAAAAATAACATAAAACCATTCCCCACAAACCTTGAAATCAAATCGGGTGATACGTTGTATATAGTTACGAGCATATACGCCGACAAAGGCGATTTTCGCGCCCTGTGGGAAGAATTGATTATCAAGGCGTTGCAAACAAACGCAGGGCGTAAAGCAAGTTAAAATCAAGCGGCGGGTTGTGCGGCGATATGTTTGCCGTATGACCCGCCGCGATTATTAAAATTTACAAAATGCCAATAGAAAAGCCGACAGAAATATGATATAATGAGGCAAGGTATAAGCGTATGCTCTAAATCGTATATGTTGGCTAATCGGGAGGTAAAACAAAGATTATGCAAACAATATACAATGTGGGCGTTTACGCAAGACTTTCACGCGAGGACGAGCGTGAAAGCGAATCAGCAAGTATTGAAAATCAAAAAGAAATGCTGTGCCGCCATGTAAAAGAACAAGGTTGGAATCTGTACTCCGTGTACGTTGATGACGGTGTTTCGGGAACAAGTTTCGACAGACCCGGACTTAACAGTATGATTACGGACGCAAAGGACAAAAAGATAAATCTGATTTTATGCAAGGATTTATCAAGATTCGGGCGGGATTATATCGAGGTTGGACGTTATACGGACATCATATTTCCAAGCATTGGTTGTAGATTTGTCGCTCTGAATGACGGCGTTGATACCATTCACAAGAACAGCGATATGATGATGGTGTTCAAAAATGTCATGAACGATTTTTACGCCAGAGATACGAGCAACAAAATTAAGGCGGTGTTACACTCCGCGCACAAGGCGGGAAAATTCGTCGGTTGCCGTACTCACTTTGGGTATATCCGCGACCCGAACAACAAGCACAAATTGATAATCGACCCCGAAGCCGCCGCCATAGTCAAACGTATTTTTGATTTGAGGTATCAGGGTTACGGTCATATGCGGATAGCCCATACGCTGAACGACGAAAAAGTCATTACGCCGAGAGTGTATCAATACAGGCGCGACGGCAAGCCTAATCCATTCAACGAAAACGGTTTTTGGAATGACATATCCATACGTCAGATACTGGCGAATGAGTTTTATATCGGTCATTTGGTGCAGAATAAAACGGGCAATACGTCATACAAAAACAAAAAAACTATACACAAGCCGCCGGAGGAATGGGTAAAAGTCGAGAACACCCATGAACCGATAGTCAGCCTTGAAGTGTGGGAGCGCGTCCGGCAAATGGCAGAAGCCGCGGCAAGACCAAAGCGGACGAAATACGGAGAAATCAGTCCATACGCGGGATTTATGTACTGCCGCGATTGTGGGTTCGCCATGAGGTATCAGCGGAAACATCAGACGTTCAAAAACGGTAACGTAGCGACATACGAATCCTATATGTGCGGGAGTTCTTCACGGAGCGGCAAACAGGCTTGTTCCTCCCACTATATCCCTTTACATCTTTTGAATGAAATCGTAATAGCTGACATAACGCAAAAAGCATCTATGGTGGAATATGACGAGCAGAGCTTATTTGAGCGGGTGGGAACGCTTAAAGCCGCCGAGGGGCAATCACAGCTTGCCGCGATGAACACCGCGAAACGCGCCGCCGAAAAGCGTTGCGCCGAATTGGAACGGTTGATACAATCTCTATACGAGGACAAGGTTAAAAAAGTTATCAGCGAGGACGTTTGCGCCCGTTTAATTAACCAATATGAAGCGGAGCGGCGGGAGCAGTCGGAAAAAGTCCAAATCCTAACGGAACAGATTGACAATTTTCAGTTGGAGCAGAGCAACACGCGGGAATGGTCGGAAGTTATCCGGCAATACAAGAACCTTGAATCCATAAACCGCGACATACTGACGAAACTGATAAATAAAATCGAGGTCGGTGAAAAGGAAATCATAGACGGGCAGAAGCAACGGGAAATCCGTATCTATTACAAATTTGTAGGTTATATCGGGTAAAGCTGTCAACTCTACTCAAAGATAGTCAAGGGGAGGAAAGCATCGAGGGACAGCTCCGCGAGTGCAAGGAATATGCGGAGCGTCACAATATGACAATCATCAACACATATATAGACCGTGCGCTGTCGGCAAAGACTGACGACCGCCCGGAATTTCAAAAGATGATTAGCGACAGCGCGAAGAAACAATTTGATGTTGTACTCGTGTGGAAGTTGGACAGATTTTCCCGCAACAGATTTGA
>WQXD01000505.1 GCA_009785015.1 Oscillospiraceae bacterium
AAAGGCGGCCAATGTCATCCATAAGCATGTGCTGTGCGACCCCGGCGCGGCCTGGGCGGAGGTGCCGCGGATGCTTTTCCACAACAACGCGGCCATGGCAAGCCGCCGCTTCGGCGTCAAAACAGGCGTGCTTGAACCGGGCGCCGCCGCCGATATTATCATTATGGATTACGACCCGCTTACCCCCATGACCGCCGATAACTGCGACAGCCACATCCTGTTCGGCATGAGCGGCCGCTCGGTCGTAACGACGGTCATAAACGGCGTTGTGAGGATGAAAGACCGCAAACTGATCGGCATTGACGAAAAGGCGGTCATGACCAAATGCCGCGAACAAGCGGCGGCGCTGGCCAGGAGGATCAACGGGTGATTTGAAACTTTAATTCCGTAAGGCCAAAAATTGGGGCTGACGCACAAGTAAAATTGTGCGGTCGGCCCTTTCCCCATTCTGATACGATAAAATCACGGCAAAAACAACCGCAAATGTGGAAAACCGTACAAGCTAACACAAGGGTCAAGCCCTTTTCGCGGTTGGCTGTTCGGTTGTCATCGGCGTTAAGCTGTCATTTTTTCAAACAACTGCATCCCAGTACGGTTTTGCTGAATTTTATGGTGCAATTTGTTAATGTTGTACCCCAGCGCCACGATAAACATTTCGGTTCTGATTTTCTTGTTTCCCCGCAGAAGAAATTGCCGGAAACCATAATCTTGTTTGATGACGCCGAACGCGCCCTCGGATTGGATGGAGCGGTTCATCCGCAATAAAACGCCTTTTGGCGATGTGATCCGTTTCAAGGATTCTTCGCGTTGACGTAAAAATGTTTTGGAGAGCCGCATTTTTCGGTTGGCTTTGGCACGGGTGCAGTCTTTTTTGATTGGGCAACCTTCGCAGCTTTCACATTCATAATAGGTGACTTCCGATTCAAAACCGGATTTTGAAACCCGTTTGCCTGTATATACCGCACGGATTTTCTTCCCATTTTGGCAGGTATATTCATCTTTTGCGGCGTCATAGGGCATGTTTTCCCGTAGGTTCATGTCGTTTTTGAATTTCCGTTTTTTGCTCCGCTCATAATTCTGCGGTTTGATGTAACAGGTCTGCTCTTTTCCCTCGAAATATGTGTAGTTCTCCTCGCTCTCATATCCTGCGTCACAAGTTACGTCTTCATAGCTTGTGCCGAGATAGGATTCCATCTTGTTGAGCAGCGGGATCAGCGTCAACTGGTCGCTGCGCTCACTGGATAGTTCCACGCCAACGATGTATTCACCCTCCACGCCAAGCTGTACGTTATATCCCGGCTTGAGTTGGGCGTTTCGCATATGGTCGTCTTTCATGTGCATAAAGGTTGCGTCCGGGTCGGTCTTGGAGAAACTGTTGCGCCCTTTGAAAGTTTCGTCATACCTTTCGTATTTGTCCCGCCGGGCTATCATCCCGGACAAAACCTCCATGTCACGCTGAAGCTGGCTCTTGCGCTTGCCCCGCCCATATACGAAAGGTTCTGTCTGCCGTTCGGACAACCGTTGATACGCTTCGTCCGGCGTCAGCGCCATCCAACCGTAACGGCTGCTTAGCTCCAGCAAAAAACTTTTCAGCTTGCTTTCCAGCCGCTCTTGATATTTCCCTGTGCTTTTTCTCCATACGAAAGTATATTTATTTGCGTTGGCTTCTATTTTCGTCCCATCCACAAACAAATGCTCGTATTTGATTTCATCTATTTCGCGCAATTTCCTTACCAATTGGTAAAACAAATCCTCTGCCGCCTCGCTCAAATGCTTGCTCCGAAATCGGTTCAGAGCGTCGTGATCCGGCGCAGGCTCGTCGCCCAGCAGCCACATATAATTGACGTCACGGCGGCAGGCTCGTGACAATTCACGTCCCGCGTATTTCCCCTCCATGCTGCCATAAACCAATATTTTGAACATTACGACCGGTGAAGTCTTCGGTTTCCTCCCGGTATGGGAGTAAGCTCTATACAATTTCGTATAGTCCAATTCCTCCATTACTTCGCTCAGAAGACGCACCGATTCGTCGCAAGGTATCAAAATATCCAATTCGCTGCAAATTTTCAGTTGATAATTCCGGGGGAATTTGCTATAATCTTTCTGTATAATCGTGTCTTTTTTCATACCACAATTATACCAAAAAAGCCGTCGAAACGCCATGCGTTCCGCGGCTTTTTTCGTGGGGCCGACGCATTTAGTTGTGCGTCAGCCCCTTTTTGAATTTATTGGCCAGAAACTGCAAAAACCCGAAAAACAGACAAAAATAAAGCGGTCTTTCCACCGCCTCATTGCCAGTTTTTTCAGATTCATGGCAGCAAACTTGAGCTTAACCCAGTTTGTCACCTGAGAAAGCCCCCTGTATGGTGTATAACGCATTGCGTGTTTTTCTTTGGCATCTGCAAAGCAGCGTTCAATGGTTTCTTTGCGCCGCTCATAGATTGCCCTATACCATCGCATATGCCGGTAATCCTCGGCCAATTCTATGTAATGATTCCAGATGTGCTGCGTTACCGTCTTTTCGCATTTGGCATTTTGTGTACACATATGTCTTGTCGGGCATTTCTCACAGATATAGCTTCTGCTCCTATATTCTCGATAGCCGTCCCTATTGGTTGTAGCGTAGTGAAGGACACAGTATTCCGGGCAAATCACGCAGTCATAATATTCATCAT
>WQXD01000506.1 GCA_009785015.1 Oscillospiraceae bacterium
TATTTCGCTGAACCATTTCGAATTGACATATATCTTTACAATAAAATCATAGTCTGTATCATAACGCGGGGGAGTATAACTGATTTGCTTGCCGTCTTTGTCTTTCGTTTTTATTTCCGTTTTTATTTCTTTTATCTCGGTTTGGCAGCCGGTCACCTGAGAAAAAGCCATCACGTCGGGGTTTTCCCCTTGCCAGCGGTTTGACGGCGTGACAATAAATTTTTTCGCGTCCTCGTCAAGCAATACTTTTGTATTATCCCCAAGAGTTCGGGTAATATTAAATGCCGCCACTTCGGTTTTGTTCGCTTCACGGTAAGCGAGATGTTCTTTTATTTCCGCAAGAGCGGTTCTGCGTCTGTCAGTCATAAAAGGCGAGAGCAGGGCGGCGCAGTTTTTGCACATATTTCCGTCCTCAAGCTTGCGGTTGCCCAACAGCCCTATTTTTTCTCCGCATATATCGCAATTTTTCTTGTCGAAAAATCCCATTTATTATTTCCTCCCTGAATTTTTTATTTAAATTCATTTAATTTTCATATATGTATATTAACTTACCGCATACTTTTCAGCATTTCCCGTTTTGCGGGGTTCTGATTTCACTTTATATCTCCATCGTCGAAGGGGTCGGTGCATTCGGGGCGGAATTTCGGCGGTTTTGTCGGGTCTTCCGGCTCCCATCCGCATTTGTCGCATTTGTACTGCGGTATTCCGGCGGGTTTAGGCTTCGCGCATTCGGCGCAGAACTTGCCCTTATTTACTGTGCCGCATGAACACGTCCAGCCGTCGTCGGCAGGCTTGGGCTTTGCGCATTCAGCGCAGAACTTGCCTGTGTTTCCCGTGTGCCCGCACGAACACGTCCAGCTATCGTCGGCAGGCTTGGGCTTCGCGCATTCGGCGCAGAATTTGCCTGTGTTTCCCGCGTGCCCGCACGAACACGTCCACCCTGACGTTGCTGCAGCCGGAGCGGGAGCCTGTTGCTGAGGCGGCTGTTGCTGCTGACCCATCTGGAACAGGTTCTGAGCGTTCATTCCGCCGGCCTGCTGCGCCATTCCCAAACCCAGCATTCCCATCATCGCGCCGCCTTCGTTGCTTGCAGCCGCGCGCATTGCGTCTGCCTGCGCGCCCACTAATGTCGCCGCCGCCATATTCGGATTGCGCAGCATACCGGTACGCTGCGCTTCTTTTATCATCTTTTCGTCTTCTTCGTTTGCGGAAACCGAAGACACGCCGAAAGATACGATTTTCAGCCCGCGCAGCTCGTCCCATTTTGCGGACAGCACTTCGTTCAAGGCGTCCGCAATCTGCATTGTGTGACCCGGCAGCATAGAATAGCGTATGCCCATCATTGATATTTTCGCGAACGCCGGCTGTAACGCCGTCATCAGTTCTGTTTTGAGCTGTCCGTCTATGCCGGAGCGGTCGTATGCGCCGTCCACGTTGCCGCATACGTTTGTATAAAACAATATCGGATTGACTATCCTGTAGCTGTACTCGCCGAAGCAGCGTATGCCGATGTCTATATCCAAGCCAATATTTTCGTCCACGACCCTAAACGGCACAGGATTAGGAGTGCCGTATTTGTTGCCCACAAGCTCTTTTGTGTTAAAATAATAAACCCTCTGGTCTTTGGGCGCTTCGCCCCCGAATGTGAAGCGCTTGCCTATGTTTTTGAATACGCTTATAACAGATGTGCCGAGGCTGCCGTTGAAGACTGTGGGCTCGGTTGACGAATCGAAAACGAATTCGCCCGGTTCCGCGCAGACCTCCACGACCTTGCCCTGTTCTACTATTAACATACACTGTCCGTCCGCTACGGCAATCACCGAGCCGGACGAAATGATATTGTCGCTTCCTTTAGTGTTTGCGCTTCGGTTTGATTCGCGCTTTTTCCCTTTTGTTACCAGCACGTTTGTCGGCAGAGCTTCGCAGTAAAAAAACTCTTTCCATTGGTCGGCCAAAACACCTCCGGCCGCTCCCGCTCCTGCCTGTACCACGCCCCCGAGCATTTTAAGTAATCCCATGATTTTTATTCTCCTTTCGGTTTTTAAAAATAAACATATTACGCATATTTTATATAAATTCCCTGTGGGCCCATGGATTTGCGGATTCCGGCGAGAGTATATCAGTAAGTAACCCCGGATATTCCCACAGATACCATTTGCCGTCCTTTGCCTGGCGCATTGAAACGGGACGAGGCGAATCAGCGCCGCCTGATTTGATATACAGGCTGGCATATCCTTCATTAGAATAGCTATAGAGGTTTTCGCTGATGGTTACGGTGTACGGTTCCGTCGGCGTGTAATCATTTTGCGGAGTGGCCCCGTCAAAATAGGATGCGCCGAGAAATCCCGCTTTTTTATTTTGCTCCATACGCTGCGCGAGAAATTGGATTTCAGGCGTGCCGAGCGGTTTTGGGCCTTTGAGATAATTAAGCATAGCGACAGCTATGTCTTTATTAAGCGGATATACGCAAAATGCCGCGATGCACAATGCCGCCGTGTCAAACGGCGTTGACATTTCCGCTTGCGGAAGCGCGATGAATTCTTCCAACGTTTCCGGCATGGCGCTGAATACCACCGGAACAGATTTGTTTCCGTTCCTGCCTATGTTGTTTACAGCCTGTCCGTCAGCTTTATTTACCGCTTCGGCTGCCTGATTCTTGATTTTGTCAAAAAA
>WQXD01000507.1 GCA_009785015.1 Oscillospiraceae bacterium
AGATTCGGGGGCTATTGAAAACGCGAATTTGCGTCTTCTCCCGTAGCGCAGAGGGTGTTCAGAAACATTCCCCGCCGTAACACCCATTAAAAATAATTTACCGCTGTGATGTTTTACAGTTATACCGGTAATCGCAACGTCCGGATGCGGATTTTCCCATGCGTACAGCCATTTCATTATATCCCAGTCAGAGCTTGACGAATCTGCCCGGTATTGGCTCGGCCCCCATGGCATATTAGGTTTTCTTCCCGCATAAATATCGTCGGTCACAGTATTAAACGCCGTCCCTCTGATATGCGGCTCCGCGAGAAAGGCGCCTTGTCCCCATGAAATTTTCGTATCGTTTATTTCCATGCGAGAACGAATCGGCACGGATATTTTATTCCCGTCGGCGTAATTAATAATATATTCGCAAACCGTCTGCGAAATTGGCGGGACTCCTCTAAAATTCTTGTAAATCCCGTCGCTTCCGGCCTCGGGATGAGGTATTTCGGATGCGTGAACGAATATCAGGTAACGCGCCGAAGTCTGAATATCTGCGAACGAAACTTCCGCCTCTCTGTTTCCCTCGTTCAGGCAGACTAAATTATTGCCGTCGTCCGCGCCTAAATCGAACGGTATTCCCCATAAAACTTTTCCCCCTGCCAGAAAATTTTCAAATTCTTCTGACCGCGCATTATATCCCGTCAGCTTCACCGGAGTAAATAATTTTGACGCTTGCATAAACAATCCCCCTTTTTATTAATATACATATTATACCACAGATTATTGCTTATTGCAATATTTTTATTATTTTACTTTTAAAGGGCAAATTTGCGGAGAATAAAAAATTTTATAAAATTTGTTAAAAAATATCTTGCATAATATTATTTTTTGTGATATAATATTAAATTAGTAAATTTGGGTAAAAATTTTTATATTGCCGGGGTGATGTAACATAGATATTACAAATAAAAATTTATTCTATATGTTTACAATATTCGGAGAAAAAGTCTATGCGACCGAATCCATGCTCGCAACCTGGTGCGTTATGGCCATTCTGATTACCGTGGCCGTTATCGTTAGGATTAAAGTAAAATCATTTAAAGACGTGCCGTCGGGATTCCAGACCGCAATCGAAACGGCGGTTGAAATGATGAGCAATCTGGCGAAAAGCGTCCTGGGCGACAAAATGGAGTATTTGGGCGGTTATTTTTTCGCTGTTTTCGCGTTTATCATTACTGCGAACTACAGCGGCATAATCGGCTTCAGGCCGCCGACAAGCGACATTGCGACAACCCTCCCGCTTGCGCTGTCCACCTTTTTCCTGATTCATTTTGCGGGAATCAAATTCCAGAAAGCCGAGTATTTCAAAGAATACTTAAAGCCGATTTTCTTTTTCGCGCCGATAAACCTGATAGGCGAGCTTTCCAGGCCGGTGTCGCTTGCGTTCAGGCTTTTCGGCAATATCCTTGGGGGGCTAATAATTTTGCAGCTTATATACACCATGCCGCCGATTTTTTTCAAGTTCGCGCTGCCGAGCGTGCTGCACGGCTATTTCGATTTGTTCGCGGGGGCTTTACAGGCGTTTGTGTTCACAGTGCTGAGCCTGACGTTCATAAGCCTGAAAACAGAAACATAAAACCGAACATTATTATTACTTAATTAATATAAAGAATATTAAATTTTTTAGGAGGAACTTTTTTATGCAAATTCCAAAATCTCAAACAAAATGGCGCAGGAATGCGCGTATATTCATTGTAACGCTGGCGATGTTGGTTGCATTTTCCGTATTCTCGACAGCAACCGTAAGCGCGTCGCCCGGCAGCGGTTCAGGCGACGGCGGAGGTATGGACCCGAAAGCGTTTGTATTAGGACTTTCGGCTATTGCGGCGGGGCTTTGCGCGCTGTCGGGCTTGGGTTCGGGTCTTGGGCAGGGTTTCGCTGCGGGCAAAGCCGCCGAAGCCGCGGCGCGCCAGCCTGAAGCCAGGGGCACCATTTTAAGCACGATGCTCGTCGGGGCGGCGGTCGCCGAAACGTGTTCAATTTACGGGTTGATTATCGCGATGATACTGCTTTACGCCAATCCGTTAGTGGGTATGCTGTAATATGTCGCGTCATAAAAAATATATGGCAAGGGGGAGTTGAAATTGCCTCGTAAGATTTTTTCATCCGTGCTCATTTCAGTTATAGCATTTATAGTTCTGGCGGTTTTGTTTATAATGTTCTTGTCGCTTGCCGACGACGGCGCGCCGGCGGGAAGCATTCTGGCGTTTGACAAATCTTTGCTCATCAGGCTCGGAATCCAATGGATTAATATCGCCATACTGACGGCCGTCCTGATTTTTATACTGTACCAGCCCGTCAGGAAATTCATGTCCGACCGCGCGGACCGTATCAGGAACGATATTGTTTCCGCCCGGCAGAGCAATGAGGACGCGCAGAAACTTAAAGCGGAGTACGAAGCAAAATTGGCAAATATCGGCAGGGAAAGAGACGATATTTTAAACAAGGCGCACCGCGCGGCCGTGGCGGAGCACGACAAGATTCTGTCGGTCGCGCAGGAAGAGGCGAAGCACCTTATATCAAACGCGCACGACGAGATAAAATTGGAGCGCGACAGCACAAACGACGAAATCAGAAGGCAAATCATCGAAATTTCAACGCTTATGGCGGCCCGTTTTATCGAAACT
>WQXD01000508.1 GCA_009785015.1 Oscillospiraceae bacterium
CATTTCCGCTTTCTTTTCGAGGTCCTGGAGGGTGTTTTGCAGTTCGCTTCTTTTTTCTTTTTGTTCCTGAAGTTTGATTTCGCATTCGCTGCGTTTTTCGCAGAGTTCTTCGATGACTTTTTCGTCGTTTAAAATATCCCCGTTCATGATTTTTTAATCCCTTTCAAATTTAATAATGATATTGTTCAAATATTCGAGTATTTCGGCGTCTTTTGCCTTTTTTTTGCGTTTGATTATGTTTACGTTGTCGAGTATTTCGTCAAATCCCCTGAAATCGTCTTTGTCCGCCGACAAAATATTGTCGGTCGTGGTTCCCAGAAGAGCCGCCAGCTTCGGCAATATGGAAATATCCGGCATACTCTCGCCTCTTTCCCAATTGCTCACCGCCTGATGGCTCACGCCGAGCTTTTCCGCAAGTCCCTGCTGCGTATATTTTCCCGCTTTTCTGAGTATCGCGATATAAGCGCCGACTTTTTCGTTAAACATCCTCGCCCTCCTTCTGCCTTAAAATGAATCCGTTTTGCCTTTTATGCGCCTCCGGTGTTTTTTATTTTACGGCAAATTTTATAAAATTTCAAGCAAGCGCTGCTTGAAATTCAAAAAATTCAAGTGCTGCTTGAATTTTTTATTTCACTATATTATTTTTATCGCGAAAACATCGCAAACACGCGAACAATATCCGCATAAAACGCATTTGCCCGGGTCGCAGGCGGCCTTGTTGTCCGGATTTTTGCCGAGGGCCCCCGCCGGGCAGGCCGATATGCATTTGCCGCAGCCTTCGCACCAAAAATCGATATGAAGGCGCTTTTTTTTGCTTTCTTTCGCGTAATTTTCATGATATCCGCCGGGGAACCCGCCGGTTTCGAAAAAATGCGCGTTTGCCTTTACTTCGTATTCGCTCTTCATCCCCACCGCCACGGAATCGATAAACGGTTTTTTTAAAACAAATTCCAAAGCGTTTTGCGCCTGCGAAAACAGGTTGCCGCCTCCGAGCGCTTTCATGGCGAAAATAAAGAAGCCGTCTTTTTTGGCTTCGGTCAGCGCGGCTTCCATCTGCTGTACCGCGCTGCCGGTTTTATGCTTTTCGGGGATTATGCCGAGGCCGGCAATATTGTACATGGGGTGGATTACTTCAAGTTTATCTTTTTTGTATGTGCGGTTGAATTCAATCGCCCCCAAAACCCCCGCTGCATGATGGGTCGAAATTCCGGCCGCTTTTATTCTGCCGGCCTTTTTTTGTTCAAAAATATATTCGAGCGCTTCGATATGCCCGTAAATCGTGTGCACGCTTTCCTGTTCGTGCAGCATGAATACATCGATACACTCTCTGTTCAATTCGCACAGAGCCTCATCCAACGCCTCTTTGGCCGATTTTTTTGTGTAGGCATAGGTCTTTGTTGATATGACGATTTTGTTTTTATGCCCGAAGGAATCCAAAGCGGCCTTTATATACGGATAAGTTTGGTAAATCTGGGCGGTGTCCACAAAATTCACGCCGAGCCCAAAAGCGCGGCACATCACATCCGCGCCCTCTTTTACCGAGAGGCCGGACTGCAGGGGGCCCATGCACAAGGACCCAAAACATAGCTTGGAAACTTTCAATATTTCCGCGACTCCCCCTGCCGGATCTTTTATCGCCAAATCGGAATACTTCATCTTTTTTTATCGTCTCGGGCCCGGGCCTGCCGGCGGGTTTACGCTCAGATAATACTGCACCATGGTTTTCAAGAGCTCTTCCCGGTCTATTTTTCTTATCTCCGAGCGGGCGTTGTTGTAATTGGTGATATATGTCGGGTCTTCCGAAATCAAATATCCGACAATTTGATCAATGGGATCATGGCCTTTTTCCAAAAGCGCGTTGTACACGTCGGTCATGATTCTTTTCATTTGTCTCTCTGTCTCTTTTTTGATTGAAAAAGTTATCGTCGGGTTTACGGAATTAAAATCCTTGGCCATAAAAACAGCTCCTTACAAATTCATATATTTCAATTATATTTCAACAAATTAACGCCCATATTTCCGTATTATTAACAATTAAACAAATTTTCAAAATCCGATCGAGCCCACCGCTCTGGCGAACGCCCGCGTGCCCAAGTGTATTACGCAGTCTTTTGCCTGGGCCCGGTCGGCAAGCAGCTCGCAGGTCACAGTTATCTCCCCGCGCGCCCCTCTTTTTTGCGCTTCCTCCCGCGCCCCGTTTTCAGCTTCCGAAACCGCGAAAGCCTCCGCTTCTTTTATATCCCCGAAGGTTTTGGTTTCGCCGGTTCCGAATACGGTATATCCGGTTATACCGCCCGCGCTGTAATTGGGCTTGATTTCCACCGTGTTTTCGGCGTGTATATTTCCCACAACGGCGCCGATCGCGTTCGCCACTTCGAAATATTCGGGCACCACGGCCCGGGTCCCCAGCATTTTCGCCACGTCGTACAAAAAAATGCGGATGGGCGCGCCCACTCCCGTGAGTACAAAATCGGTTTTGAACGAATTTGAAACCAGATTTCCGGCGGGATCGTTTTTGGCCGTTTCGTAGCTTTCGTTTACAAAGCGCGCGACTTCCCGGCTCATTTTGTTTTTCATATAATAATCGTCCCTGTTTTCCAGCAAAGCACCTACTATGTTCACATAGAGGCGCCTCTTTATTTCGTCGTAAACCAGATCGCAGAA
>WQXD01000509.1 GCA_009785015.1 Oscillospiraceae bacterium
AAAATAGCCGATGTGATAACGCATGAACTGCCGTTTGACGAGTATAAAAAAGCGTTTGAGCTTGCAGCGGATAAATCGGGTGAAGTTTTGAAAGTGAGTATGGTTTTTAAATAGGTTATGTAGCGAATTTATATTAAGGACAGGAGAATATATGAAAAAAATTGCGTCTATAACAGCTTTAATAATTTTATTGATTGTGTTTTCTGCTTGCGATAATTCCAATGAATCAGAGGACTCAGCCGATTTCAATGTTCAAATTTTTAGAACGAATTTGCATGAATATATGGACGGGGTTGTAACAGTCTTAACATCAAGATTTATTCTTGAACGATACTATGAATCCGCGTATCCTAACGCTTATTATCCTGAAGAAAATATAGACTATTATGCTTCTTTATTTCGGGAAGGTATTGAAAAATACACAGATACATTTTTTGAAGAAAACTTTCTTTTAATCATTTTGGTAAACGAAGGCAGCGGTTCTGTACGGCATGAAGTTGAACGGGTTGACAAAAACGATATTATAATTAACAGGCTGCTTCCGGGAAACGATATACAAATGACTGACGATATGGCAGAATGGCATATCATAATTGAATTAAGCCGCGATTATATTGTACCTAAACTTAAAACCGAACCATTTAATGTTATTTTTCAAGATAAAATAACTTCGTAAAATAAGCATTCGCGGCGACGCCATATAAAATAAATTTAATACATAAGTATAAAAATTATATACGCCACATTAAAAATTTTAAGGAGAATAAATTTTATGAACATAAATCTAAAAGGCAAAATCGCGGTCGTAACGGGAGCAACGGGACAGCTCGGCAGAGTCATGGCGAGAACGCTCGCATCATGCGGAGCTGACGTCGCGGTGCATTATTTTCAAAACAAACAAAAAGCAGACGAACTCGTAAAAGAAATCATGGAATCAAGCGGCGTAAGAGCGATCGCGGCCCAAGCCGACATAACCGACGAAAACTCCGTTAATTTAATGCGCGATAAAATAAAACAAGAGCTCGGAGATCCCGATATCGTCGTGAACAACGCCGTTATGCAATACAGCTGGAAATTGATTTTAGAACAAGATCTCGAGGATTTCCAGTCGCAGTTTGATTCATGCGTGAAGCACGGCGTGCTTATGGCGAAAGCGTTTATCCCTTCGATGATAAATAAAGGCGGAGGGCGCTTTATCGGCATAAACACAGAATGCTCGTATTTGTGCAACGCGAACGCGGGTTCGTATAATTCGGCGAAACGCGGCATGGACGGGCTTTACAGAACGCTCGCAAAAGAAGTCGGCAAACATAACGTCAACGTAAATCAAGTCGCGCCGGGCTGGACGATCAGCGACAGGGACAGAGAAAGAAAATCGGAGATCGCGCCGGAATATTCAAAAAATGTGCCTCTTGACCGCAGAGGGACAGATCAGGAGATAGCAAACGCCGTGTTATTTTTAGCCTCGGATCTTTCTTCTTTTGTTACGGGGGTTTGCATACCGGTATGCGGCGGGACTGTTATGGTGTAGAATTATCTTGACAAGAATGATTTAAGCGTTTATAATTTAAAATATAGAATTTTAAATGAGGAGAATATAATTTATGAAAATAAAAAAAATAATTTATTTGCTTTTAGTGCTGATAATAGTGTTAATGCTGATTATCGCGGGTTCATGCGGAGAAACGGCAACGGATAACGGCGGCGGTAATAATAATCAAAACGCGGATAATAATAACCAAGACGGCGGCGCAGCCGATCCCGACGCGCCGGAGATCGATCCTAAAGAACAATATGATCCCGGATTCGAACCGGTCGACATGGGAGGCTATGTGTTTAAATTCGGCACGAGGGACGACGACGCGCCGTATCATCCCTACGCCGTACATACGCGCGATCTGTTCGCTGAAACGATAACAGGCGATCTGATAAACGACGCAACTTACGCGCGTAATTTATATCTTGAAGAAAAATATAATATGAAATTCGAAATGGATGCATTTATAGAATCCTCGGGAGAGGATCAGGCCAACAGAATCGTCGAAAGAAGCGTGCAGGCGGGCGATAGATCCTATGATCTGCTTATGACGCACATGATGATGGGCTTCACGTCGGCGACAAGAGGCGTTTTTAACGACATCGCGCAGTTCCCGAATATAGATATATCAAAGCCTTACTGGAACCGCGGCGCAAACGACGGCTGCTCGATAGGCGGCAAACTCTATGTGGGTTTGAGCGATCTCAGCTTTTCCACAAACGAAAATCTTTACTGCATATTTTTTAATAAAAAATTAATGCAGGATTACGGCGTTGAGGATCCCTATAAATTAGTCTGGGACAATAAATGGACTTTCGACACATTCGCCGAGCTCATGAAAAACGGCACGTTGGATCTCAACGGCGACGGCGTGATGGACGATCAGGATCAGTACGGGTTCATAAGCACCGCGGCCGTAAACTTTTTATGGTCGGGCGGCGGACACATGATGAAAAAAGACGATCAGGATATTCCCGTTATTGATTTTATCAACGAAAGGGTTCTTACTATTTATTCTAAGACTTATGATATAGTCAACAACGAGAATACGTTCAGTCAGGAATCTCAATGGTTCACGGGACCCACAAGAGGCGGCATAACGATGTTCGA
>WQXD01000510.1 GCA_009785015.1 Oscillospiraceae bacterium
AAACAAAAAAAGGAGGAATAAACAATCATGAAATTTACACTCGCGCACAGCAACATAAACGTATGCGACTTGGAAAAATCGCTTGAATTCTACAAAAAAGCGTTGGGAATGGAAGAAGTCCGCCGCCGTAAATCCGACGACGGGAGTTTTGAACTTGCGTTTATCTCGGATAATTCCACGCAGCACCAGATTGAACTGACATGGCTCCGCGACAAAGAAGGCGCGTATGAACTCGGCGACAACGAATCGCACATAGCTTTTATCGTTGACGATATAAAAGAAGCCCATGATTTACACGAAAAAATGGGCTGTATATGTTATGAAAACAAAGGCATGGGATTATATTTTATAGAAGACCCCGACGGTTATTGGCTGGAAATTATTCCTGCAAAAAGATAATAAATATTTTATATTAATAAACGAACTTCGTTCGTTTCAGGAGGATTTTTTTATGCCGCTTTTAAATGTAACTTTCAAGTCGCACATTTTAGAAATGGATTGCGGGGTAAACGTCATACTGCCGCAGTCCTCGCCCGAAAAAACAATCACGAAACCATATAAGACTTTATATCTCCTCCACGGTCTGAGCGACGACCACACGGCATGGACAAGATGGACTTCTATTGAAAGATACGCTCTTGATTACGATATTGCCGTCGTAATGCCAAACGTAAACCGGAGTTTTTACTCTGATTCTAAATATGGCAAATATTTTACGTTCGTTTCAGAAGAATTGATTTCAATAATGGAAGAAATGTTCCCCCTTTCAAATAAAAGGGAAGACCGTTACGCGGCGGGGCTTTCAATGGGAGGCTACGGCGCGATGAAACTTGGGCTTTCCTGCCCTGAAAAGTTCTCAGTTGCCGCTTCGTTATCCGGGGCTCTTGACATCATCGGCAGACTTTCCGCAGAAGCATGGCTTCAGAACGAGTTTTCATATCTTTTGAAATCTTCCGAAGAAGACCGTCAAAAAATCGACTTGTTTTATTTGGCTGAAAAATTGAACGCTTCAAATCAACCCAAACCGCGGTTATATATATGGTGCGGCACAGAGGACTTTTTGTATCAGGATAACGTAAAATTCCGGAACTTTATAAAAAAGATGAGTTTTGATTATACATACGAAGAATCCGCGGGAGACCATCAATGGCGCTATTGGGACTTAAAAATACAGACTGTGCTGAAGTTTATTTTTAATTGATAATAATATAAAAAGGAGAATTTTTATGAAGAAGATATACATACATACTGATTTGGAAGGCATAAGCGGAATAGATAAAGGCGAAATGGTTAAAGTCGGGTTGAATGGCAATTCCGAATACGTAATTGGCAGGCTTATGACAGATATAAACGCCGCCGTAGACGGAGCGTTTTCAGGCGGCGCAGACCACGTTACCGTACTTGACAGCCATGGGGGCGGAAATAATTTTGATTTGAGTTTACTTGATAAGCGCGCTGAATTCGATACAAAACCGAATAAAAAATGGTGGGGCATACTTGACGAGAGCTATTACGGCTCGTTTTTCATAGGGGCGCACGCAATGGCGGGAACCATGCACGGATTTTTAGACCACACGCAGAGCAGCGCGACAATATATAATTATTATGTCAACGGGCGTAAAATGGGAGAACTCGGACAATGGGCAATGGTTTGCGGTCATTACGGCGTCCCGTTGATCATGATGAGCGGCGATACGGCGGCAGTCAACGAGGCGGCGCAGTTTTTTGCGGGGATCGAAACGGCTGACGTGAAAACAGGAAAATCAAGAACCCTCGCAAAATTGATAGATAATGACGAAGCGGTTGAAAGAATAAGAAAAGCCGCCAAAACGGCGGTTGAAAAACCTGAAAGAACGCAGCCTTTTAAACCTTTACTGCCTATGGAAATAAAAATAGAATACATGCGCGCCGATTACTGCGACCATGTTGATTCTAACCCGGACATAGAACGGCTTGACGCGCGCACGGCGCGGATGATTTCGCAAAGTTATCAGAATTTCTGGTTTTGACGTTATTTTAATTATTTATCATTATTTTATACAACAACCAACCCCGACAAAAACAGCGCGGCGGCGCACGCGCATATTGCCGCAGCCGCAATATATTCCCATACGCTGCCGGTTTTTATGCGCATTAGATTTATATTCTTTTTCGAAAGCGGAAAAAGTATCGGACAGCCCCGTACAGTCAGCAAATCCGCGATTAAATGCGTTATGTAACCTATCATAAGCCCTGTAATAAGTATTTTAAACGTCGGTTCTTCGATAAAATACGTAGCCGCGAACAGAAACGCGGGAATTATGAGGGTGTGCATGAGTCCCCTGTGCTTGACCATGAATTTCAGGTTTTTCTTTATAAACTCTATTTTTGATAGGGAAGTCAGAATCAAAAACGGCACGGCGACAAGAAGCACGGTCAAAACGGCAGGCATAAACCTGCCGTTCGTATAGCCGTCGACAAGAAAAAACGAAATCGCAACGATTGCGAGCGAAGCGAAAAGGGTCGAAACAGCCGCCATTATATTTTTTCTTGACCTTCCCAGTTTTGAATTGTCATGGTCTATATCGGCTATCATTGCCCCGACGGGCGCCGCGATAAGATAAAACATATACGACGGTTCTCCGAGCGCGGTCATGCCGT
>WQXD01000511.1 GCA_009785015.1 Oscillospiraceae bacterium
AAAAAGTGCTGAAAAAAGTTATTGCAAAAGAAATACTTCTTGGATTTAAACTCGAAAACGCACTTGAATCAAAAATGCCTGACAAAAACGATGATGACGATGATGACTATGACGATAACGACGACGATGATAATGACGACGACGATGACGATAACCAGAATTGAGAACTTTATCGTGAACTTCAAACAAAACCTCCGGTTGAAAATCAAACCGGAGGTTTTAATTTAATTGTTATGATACAAAATTTTTTCGTTTAAATCAAATCAATCCACATACTTCAACAACAATTCCAGCATTTCACGGTCGAGTTTATACCCGTTGTAATCTTCATAATCAACGTCGGCTCTGCCGCTGTTTAATATCCCGAAAGACGCGTTGAAATTCCACAAAGCCCAGCCCATGCCGATTTCTTTGTAGTTATCCAAATTATCTTTCATCCATCTTAAAACAACGTCATGCGGCGTTTTATTGTGTGAACCCCATTCGCCAATCATTGCTCCGCCTCCGCTGTTGATAAAATCTTCCCACGGTTTAAGGTAACTTTCCCTGAGCCATTTTCCGTCGCGCACCTCTGAACCGTCAAGAACGATTTCACCGTTCGCGTCAATTTTAACAGCAGGGATTTTCACACCCCAGTCGTCTGTAGTCGGCGTAAGAGAGAACGCTTTGCCTGTTCCCGAAACCGAAGAAAATTTCATGTCATTTACCGTCATCCAGTCGCCTGAAACAACGTCAAGAGTGAGCAGTTTTGTCCCGGCAGGGATTTCAATCCTGTAATCTTTGTTAAAAATATTCTGATAAACGTTCCATTCTTCGCGATAGACTTCAACTGTCCAGTCTCCCTCTCCTTTGCCGCTCTTGAATAAATGCTCGTATATTATTTCGCCGTCGGCTTTTACGACAAGTTTTGCCTCGCTCGATACAATCCCAATGTTTACGTCAAGATAATAATCTTCGTTAAAATAATGCTCTATGACATACGGAGCGTAAACTGACTGCATATCGCTTTTCCCGACGCTGTATAAATGCTTAGGCAATACGATAGTGGGCCATGTGGGTAAAGAATAATTTTCAGCGCCTTCCATCCATTCAGCTAAATAATGCGTGAGGTTGGTCGGAGTATAACCCCTTGAAGCCTGCGCCATTCCAAGGTCTTTAATCATATATGACGGCTTTGTTCCCCACGCCAGTCCGTCCGCGATTATAAGACGATTCGGGTCCTGCTCCCATATTGCGTCGGCGGCTTTTTTCATAACTTCGGCATATATTTTTTCGGATATATCCGGCGGCTCGTTTACAAGATTAAAACTGAGATATTCGTTGGGGATATTTTTATATCTCGCGGCTAAAAATCCCCACATTTTAGCAAACGCTTCCTGCGGTTCTTTATCAGTCCAGAGATTAGTTGTTTCAGCCGGTGAAGCGACGGTAAATCCGGGAGCCCTGTGGAAATTCAGACATATATGTATATCATATTTTATCCCGTATTCGACAACTTTGTCGATTCGTTTTATCTGAGTTTCGTCCATGAAATCCCAGTCGGTCGGTTTTGCCCAGATTCTGTAATCCATAGGTATTCTCGCGAAATTAAATCCCCATTCCGCCATCATTTTAAATTCTTCTTCTTTCCAGAGCCTGTCCTCGCTGCCTCTGTAGAACATATTTAGCAGATTAAAACCTTTCCATGACGACGGAAGTTTGTTTGCCGTCGGAGTGGGAAGATTTGTTGTTTTTCCTGTAAAATCATACTCGAACACAAACGCCGGTTCAGGTTCGGGTTCGTCTGTGACGGGTTCTGTGGGGATAATATCTGTTATATCTTCGTTGAGTTCATTGGTTTTATTTTCGTCGGGATTATCAGAATTATCTGCTTCGTCTGACCCGGAATCGTTGCCGCACGAAAACAAAAGCATAAACGGCGCAACCGCCAATAACAATAACATCGCTATAATACGTTTCATAAATATAATCTCCTCGAAATATTTTATAAACATATTCTATCAGAAAAACACAGTCAAGTCAATAGAATTTATAACTTAAACCGCTTTAATCTAAGCACGTTCAGCAACAGAGAAACGTCGGAAAAACACATCGCCGCCGCCGCAATCATCGGATTGAGCAGACCCAATGCCGCAATAGGTATACATAATGTATTATAGCCAAACGCCCAGAATAAATTTTGTTTTATATTTCTGATAGTTGCGCGGCTTAACCTGATAGCGTCGGGAACGTTTGACAAATCAGAACGCATTAAAACTATATCAGCCGATTCTATCGCCACATCAGTTCCCGAACCGATCGCAATACCTACGTCGGCCTGCGCTAAAGCGGGCGCGTCATTAATTCCGTCGCCTACCATCGCGACTTTATATCCCTCGTTCTGTAATTTCTTAATTTCATTCGATTTATCCTGCGGAAGAACCTCCGAAAGCACGCGGTCAATACCCACTTGTTCTGCGATTTTTGCCGCCGTTTCATGGTTATCGCCGGTTATCATGGCAATTTCAATCCCCATATTTTTTAGACTTTCAACCGCCGCTTTACTGCCGGCTTTCAGTTTGTCCGAAACTTTAATTTGCCCCGTATATTCTCCGTCAACCAAAATTTTAATCCCACGCGTAATCTCAACTTTTTGGCTGT
>WQXD01000512.1 GCA_009785015.1 Oscillospiraceae bacterium
CTAAAACAAAGGTATTTTACGGTGTGATTATTGTATTGGCGGTAATAGTGCTGTCAATTCTTATGTCGGCTTTTTATACGGTTCAGGAAAACGAGTACGCGTTGGTCGTCCGTTTTTCGAGGGTCATAAGTCAAACCGATTCGCCCGGGCTTCATTTTAAAGTCCCGGTGCTTGACGACGTAAGATATTATCCGAAGACAAAACTGTTTTACGATATAAACCAGTCCGACGTTTTGACTGCCGACGCAAAAGCGATGACGGTCGACAGCTTTATAGTCTGGAGGATTTCGGACCCGTTTGTGTTTTATCAGAGGCTCGGCACGATAATATCGGCGCAAACCAGACTTGACGCGATAACTTACAACGCTCTGAAAAACCTCATAGGAACTTTTGAGCAGGACGATATCGTCGGTTCCGCCGACGAACAAGCCGAGCAGGATGAAATCGTCGGTTTTGCCAACGAGCAGGGCGACATAATAATTTCCGCCGACGAAAAAAGCCGCGATTATTTAAACATCGAAGTTACGGAACGCGCAAAAATCAACGCGGCGGAATTCGGCATTGAAGTATTGGACGTTAAGATAAAAAGTTTTGAATTGCCGCACGACAACGAACAATCTGTTTTCAGGCGCATGATTTCAGAGAGGGAACGCTTTGCCGCAAGAGAGAGAGCCGAGGGTGAAAAAGAGGCGAATTTAATCAAAAACGACGTTGACAAGCGGGTAAACATAACGGTTTCGGACGCGAAAGCCGACGCCGAAAAAATAATAGCCGAGGGCGAAGCCGAGTATATGCGCCGTTTGGCCGAAGCTTACAACACTCCTGAAAAAGAAGAATTTTATAAGTTCATGCGCGGGCTTGACGCTCTTAGAACGTCTCTCGCGGGCAATGAAAAAACCGTGATTTTAGATAAAGATTCACTTCTCGCCCAGATTCTGATAGCTCCATAAATTAAATTTATTCGTTTCACAATATTTTCAGGGAGAATAAAAATTCATGAAAAAATTATCATTTTTACTGTCTATAGCATTAATCGCGCCGGTGTTTATATTTATATTAGCCGGGTGCGGCACCATTCAAAACCTTATGATACCGTACAATGAGCCGCCGCTCCCTATATTCACACACTATATGGAAGTTCCTGATTTCTTGGACAGAGAACAGCAGACGCTGTACAGAAAGGCGTTTGTTGTTTACGGCGCATTCTGGCACGGCAACGACGGGGTCGAATATTTTCCGCTGAAGAAAGGTCAGGAAAAAATTCTTTCAGATGACGACCTGGCTCTGAGAGTGGCGGACTTGTGGGAATATGAGCCTGAACTTATTATAAATAACGCTGGATATATAGAATCCCACGGACGTTACAGGGACTGGTCGGAGTTTGAAAAGGTGAATATGGTTGTTTTTACGCCAGAATATTTCGAAGAACTTAATCAAGCCTCTAAAAAAAGCGACGACGGTTCCGGTATTATTGAATACAAGCATTTTCTGGACTTTAACGATAAATTATATTACGCTCCATTAAAATTGGAAAGGCGCGAAGGATATGCGGGAGTAGAAACGGACGCTTTCGAGCTTATAAGTTCAAGCGAAAGCGAAATAAAATTTAATCTGATTGTGTACTGCAAAGACGACAAAGGGAACCTTACGGAACAGCCTCCGAATGTATTTGAGATAATCCTGACAAAAACAAATAACGGCTGGCGTTTTTCGAAATTTTACGTCGGCTGGTAAATAATACAAAAAATAAAAAACAGGAGATATTTTTATATGAACAACAGAGAAAGAGCGATGGCTGTTTTGAATTACGAAAACTATGACAGACTGCCTCTGGTGCATTTCGGATATTGGGGCGAACTTCTGCAGAAATGGCATAAAGAAGGTCACTTGACCAAAGAAGAAGCCGACGGTTACGGGGACGGAAATAAAATTGATATGCATATAGCGGAAAAACTCGGCTTTGATTTCTGCTGGACTGCGTTATATGCTGGAAACAACGGGCTTATGCCGGGATTTGAGTATAAAATTTTAGAAAAGCGTCCGGACGGATTTATTATTCACCAAAACGGCAACGGATTGATTGAGGAAACGCGCCCCGGAGCCGGTTCTATCCCCGCCACCGTCGGAACTCTGATGACAGGCAGGGAAGCGTGGCAAGAATTATACAAGCCGAGATTACAGCCAAGCAATAAAAGATACGGCAGTCCAGAAGAACTTGCGGATACTAAAAAACGTTTTGAAGCATTGACGGACATACCTGCCGGGCTGCACGTTGGAAGCCTGTACGGTTCTGTGCGCGATATGCTTGGAGTTGAAGGGATAAGCTATCTTTACGCGGACGACGAGGATTTGTATGTCGAAATAATCGACGCAATCGGGAATATATGCTATGAAAACGCAAAAGCCATACTGGAATCCGGCGTAAAACCTGATTTCCTGCATTTCTGGGAAGATATATGCTTCAAAAACGGTCCGCTTGTTAATCCGGCGGTATTTAACGAATACGTCGGTCCGCACTATAAAAAAATTACAAATTCAGGGCGTAAATATGGGGTGAAAATAGCATCTCTGGATTGCGACGGCTGTATAGACAAACTTGTGCCGATATGGCTTGAGAATGGCGTAAATACTATGTTCCC
>WQXD01000513.1 GCA_009785015.1 Oscillospiraceae bacterium
ACGCCGCTCTCGCGATTGAATGGCTTACGGCGATATGCAAAGAAATAAGCAGTATCGGCGACGAATACATAAAGGAGAAATACGAGTAGAATTATGTTTTTATTATATCAGAAAAAATATAAGACATATCCGGAAACGATCGAAATCGACGGTTCTATATATCATATAAACGCGGATTTCAGAAATATCCTGCGGATATTCGATATGATTGACAATGAAGATATACCTGTAAGCAAAAAATTCCGCAAGTTGAAAGAATGGTTTTTTGAATGCGATTTGCCTGAGAATATTTCAGGAGAAACTGGAGCCGAAGCTTTTATTGATTTTGTTGACGTCGAAAGAAACGCGGAAACATTTACAGAATATGTTTTGGTAAATGAAGAATTCGAAAAGCAATTCTGTTATAATTTCGACGCGGAAGAAATATACGCAGGCTTTATCAGCGAATACGGGATTGATTTGGTTGACGTTGAGTTTCTTCATTGGTATAAATTCAGGATTCTGCTCGAAAATCTTCCGCCGGAAAGCGCGTTTAAGAGAAAAGTGGAACTTAGACTTATGGATTTAAATAATTTAAGCGCGGGTAACGGGCGCAAATTCGCCGAGCTTGAAAGAGCGAAAGAATCCGTGCAGCTGCCGGTACGAAACCCGCAGGCGCGCGAAGATTTGCAGGTAACAAAAGAATTCAACGAAATTTGGGGAAAGGCAGGGAATAATTAAATGGCTGACGGGACTATTTCGATAGACGTCGAATTAAACGAAACAGCTTTTAAATCCTCCCTTGAAAATATGGGAGCGATTGTAAAAACAAGCACGGAACTGATGGTCAAATCGGTAAACGGGTTAAGCGGCAGTTTTGTACTGCTGCCTAATACGATAACTTCTGTCTGTAATTCTGTGCCTAATATAATAAACGGCGTTATAAACAGCATAACGGGGAAAAATCCCGATATGACAAGAGCGGGGACGGATTTCTTTACTTCATTTGTCGGGGAGATACCGGCTGTAATAGATAGAATTTCAGGTTCGATAACGGAAATAAACGATTCGGTGGTCAATAAATTTAATGATTTTATGCCTGACATAACAGATACGGGAAAAGATTTTTTTACTTCTCTTATATCAAACCTGTCAGGAATAATCGAGGACATAACGGAAGCCGTGCCGGAAATAACGGAAAAAATAGCCGAAACAATCGAAAACGGCTCGCCTTTATTATCCGAAACGGGATTTGATTTATTCCGTTCGATTGTCAATCCTCTGCCTGAGGCAATAACGGAAATTATCAAAGCCCCGGAAGAGATAATGTCCGCGCTTGCAGTAAAATTCCACAGTCTGACCGGGCAGTTTAAAGACGTCGGCAAAAATATAGTTTACGGCGTATGGTCGGGAATATCGTCGATGGCTTCATGGCTTTCAAGTCAGGTGACGGGTTTTTTTCAAGGTCTGGTCGGGAGCGTGACGGGTTTTCTCGGCATAAAATCGCCGTCAAGATTATTCAGGGACTTGGTAGGCAAAAATATCGCGCTCGGCGTGCAAGCCGGAATCAACGCCGAAATGACAGGGGTTATAAGCGATACAAAAACGCAAATGTCGCGCCTTGCAAACGCGTCGTTTCAAAGCATGAAGCTAAATCCCAGAGCAGCTGACATAATCGGGCGTTCAAATACAGCGGACGCGTCTGAGCTGCACGGCATTTTAAAAACCCGGTTCGAGAATGAACCCGTAGGGTCAACGGCAGCGCCGGAGATTAACGTTACGCTGGAGCCGACGGGGGACATACGCGGATTTTTTGATTATATCAGCATGGGGGTCAAAAGAACAGACTATCTGAACGGAACAAATTGATTTATTTAAAAGCCCCCTTCAAAAGTGGGCTTTATACGTAAACGGGGAGGTTAAACAAAATAAATGAGCGTAATAAAAATAGACGGAGTAAGCTATGACATAGGCGAAGTGGAAGTCAAGCGCGGCGCGGAGATAATATACGACTCCGTAACTCATGGGGTTATGCTGGACTTTTCAGATGTTGACGACGCGGTCGCGACTAAATACACGTACAGTTTTACGGTTGAGCCAAAACACGGCGTAACAGATGACAAAACGCAGTACGATGAATTTTACTACGATATAACGTCGCCGAAAAGTATCAGATTGGTCGAATTGCCTTTCGGTCAGGGCAGCATAATATTTCAGGCGAAAATAAAATCCGCCGGGGATTCGCTCCGCAAAAGTTACGGCGGCGCGAACAAATGGGGAGGTCTGAGCGTGACGTTTCAGCCGGTCAGACCGCAGCGGTATGGTAATTAAAAGGAGCGTGAAAAAATATGGCTAACAATAATAAGCGAGAAATAACATATTACGACGTTTCGCCGTATGCGGCGCTGTCGGCGAAAGCGAATCCGTCGAATAATATACAGCCGTTTTCGGACGCGCGGAAACTTTTCGCAGAAGTCATGGAATACAGGTCGATCCAAACGTGCGAACATAATTATACGATACTCGACGGTACGCATAAAGAGTTCGCAAAAAACGAAAATATCGCGATGTGGAGTAATGCGCTGAGTTTGCCGTCGTCAAGATTATTGCCTGAAAGCATAACGCTTGACGTTTCGTTCGGCGGATTGCAGTCAA
>WQXD01000514.1 GCA_009785015.1 Oscillospiraceae bacterium
TTATGAATATCATATATTGCGAATCCGGTAACGATGTTCAATATAACCAGATAATATATTTCCCCTATCATACTATTCACGGTTGGTAAACCAGTCGTCGAACACCGATTCCTGAATGTTTATACTTCCGGTCACATTTGCCGAAAGCATACCGACGGGGGTCCAGGCGTCCAGGACGTAAGTATAAACATTATATGATCCGTTCGGAAACCAGACCGGGGTGAAATGAACGCGGTGATTATATGCGCTGAACGGGTTATGCCTGAATTCAAACCGTGCGGAACGCCCTCGTGCCGTAAGGTCAAGAAGCCGCCAATAAGTCGTATATTTAAATTCAGGGAAATAACTGATTGCAACTTGCGCTCCCGTAATGTGAGAATCTATTTCCAGTTGTATTGATTCCATATTCGCCGTTAAAGTATTGTTTATACCATAACCGGATTTTATGGCGGTTACGCTTGTAACAGGTACTCTTGTATCAGGCGTGATCGCGCTTGCCGCAACAAGGTTTACATGATAATTGGCTGTATGGAAAACCCACCAGCCGTTATCGACCCATTCGCCGAAATCCCACCACTGTCCGAAATCAAAATAATAACCGTAATCAAACCAGCCGACAACATCACTGACATATACCCAGTTAGAAACCCAGCGAACGTCCGGAACCCATTGCCAGTCCGCCTCCCATTCCCAATTTTCCTGCCACCATGCCCACCAGATAGACCAGCTTGCCGAAGTCCTTTGCGGATTGCTTGGAGCTGCTGACGCGCTGAAAGTATTGTTGCGGTCAGTGGCTTTCGGATCGGGCGGCGGATTATCCTCATAATTATTAACTATCCGCGCAACGATTTGGCGTTGGCTCAGGGTTCCCCTGTTTGTGGTGATATTGATTGTTACATACTGCGCGGTTGCCGGAGTAGTCCATTTAAGCCAAACAAGCTGTGATTCCCCTACGGGCATAACGACGCCCGTTACGGTATATGACCGTCCCGGCAGGTGAAAAGTGACGTTTGCCACGCTTTTATAATTTATTTCTACCGGTGAACTGAGTGTGACCGCCGTTACAACCTCCGTATTGGTGCGGTATTCAACATCAAATCCGGCGTGTTCGGGAGGTTCGGGTTCTTCAAATTCAACGTCGATATAACTCACGATACCCATGCCTAAATATTGCATTATCGTACCGTTGGATTGAAAAATTGTTTTATTGCCGCCGAATACCTGAAACCCCAAGTCCGGACGTTCAAGAAACATGGCAAGCGGCAGATTCTGATGAGTAAGGGGAGCCATATACGTTCGCAAAGCTCCTCCGAGTTCGGTATCGAACAATGCCGCCTCATGTGCCGTCATCGCAATATTATATCCCGCATATCTGAAATAAGCGATCGGTTCCAGAAATACTCTGTAATTGCCGGTCGTAAGTATTTCAAAATCCAGTCCGAAATCATTGGCTATCATCTGCGCTGCTCCTTCGGAGCAAAAATATTCTTTGATAGCTTCAAGGTTAGCGTTGCCGGTGGCGTCGCTTATGATACGGGGCAGCGGAATACTTGGGCGGTTGTAAGTATATGTGCCGTATAACATATTTAAGGTTGCGCCGTTCCGATAATCGATTTTTGACCGCTGTTCGAAATATGTCATACCGGCCGGCGGAGTTATATTGGTATAATCTATCGTGGCTCCTATGAGAGAGCCTGTTGCCGCGTCTATAATGGACACCCTGACGCCGTCGTGTCCGGACGACCATCTGAAATCTTCAGAGCCGCTGCCCATGCCTCCGCTCCCGGAATCCACGTTACCGTCCCCAACGGCAAATGTGGTGTTACCCGCAGTCGCCAAAAAGATAAATGCTAAAAGAAAAGATATTATTTTGTTTTTCATTATGCCTCCTTGCCATAAAAAAGGAGCACGCATTGAGCCTGCTCCAAAATTGTGTTTATTTGTATCTGTGTCTTAATTCATTTTTCCGATTTGCTTATTCCAGTCGCCGTCAGATTCACTTTGGCGCATTACATTCGGACCGGTATATGGGAGCCAGCCAACACCGGGAAAATAAATTCCCTCTTCGCCGTTAGCGGGACCGCTCTGCGCCGTGCTGTCTGCCGGTTTCGGGACGGGAGTACCATCGGGCTTTACATTGGGGTTCGTTAATTTAGGGTCGAGAGCTTTGTGTGCTTCTACGTCTTCCGGTGTCGCGTCGCCTGTCCGTTCGCCTTTGAAAGCCGTATCGGGAATCGGAAGCTCGGGAGGTTCGGGTTTCTCCGGCATAACCGTCAAAGCAATCTCGGTGTTTGGTTCGGGTTCAAAAGTCGTTGTTTCATCAGGCGCAAAGTCAAGATCATCCGGGATCGGATCAATAGCATCCAAATCGGGATCGTCTAAAATAATTATTTTTGTTTTTACTAATTCCTCAATTTCCGATTCAGCAACGGAAACCGTTGCATTTTCTGTCCAGCTTTCGATGGGTACCGCTGCCTTGATCGAGTCGTCGGGGATAAATTCAAAATTTTTATTTTTTCCGGGCAGAATACAAATCAACAGAACGCCGAGGCATAAAACCGCCAATATTCCCGCTGTGATAAATGGTTTTGATTGAACTAAGTTTTTCATGATTATGTTCTCCTTCTAAA
>WQXD01000515.1 GCA_009785015.1 Oscillospiraceae bacterium
ACTTTCTCTTATATTTTCTTTCAAATTTTCAATACGGTTCGCCATATAATCGTTCTCCCTCTAAAACACAATAATATTTATTTCTTTCGGCGCAATTTTGCGGAGGATTTCTATATAATCTTCGCTTTGTTTTTTCAATTCGCCCGGCTGATACGGCAAATCAAGCCATTGATATTTGGCTGGCGCGGAAGTGTTATAGCGCAGCAAATGAATTTGCGAAATACGCAATTCCTGCGCCAACCGGTATATTTCTGTTATTTCGTTGGTTGAATCGTTATATCCCGGTATAAGCGGCACGCGCAACACTATTTTATCAGGCATATTTTCGGCAAGTTTTTTCAAATTGTCTAATATTATTTTATTTTCCGCGCCTGTATATTTAATATGTTTTTCGTTATCCATGCTTTTTATGTCGTAATAAAATATATCTGTATAGCCGGCAATATCGCGAAGATTATCCCATTTACCCATTCCCGATGTCTCTACTAACGTGTGTATTCCGCGGTCATGAAACATCGCGAGCAGCGATTTCGCAAATTCAGGCTGGAACAATATTTCGCCGCCCGAAAGTGTGACTCCTCCGCCCGAAGAATCAAAAAATATTTTATCGTCAATGACTTCATTAACGATTTCCGACGCTTTTACATACTTTCCGCAAATAACTTTTGCTCCGTTTACGCATTTATCACCGAGGCAGAGCGGACAATTTTTACAACGTTCGGCGATATATAATATCTGAGGTTCTTTTCTGTGTGATTCGGGGTTATGACACCACGCGCATCTGAGCGGACAGCCTTTGAAATAAATAACCGTCCGTATGCCGGGTCCGTCATGCACCGCGAAATGGTCTGTATCAAAAATAATTCCGTATTCGTCTTTCATTTTTAACGATTCGCCAGTTTATATATATTAATAATATCATTTTTATCCAACTGCTTGAAATTTCCCACCAACCGTTTCCCGTGGAATACGCAGCTGTCCGCCATTTCGTCAATTACATAATCGGTTTGCAAGCCGATTCCGAGTTCGGAAAAACATATCGGCATACCGATAGACTTGAAAAATTCTACTGTTTTTTCTATGCCGTCTTCGCCTCCCCAGACTTCTTTCGCGTATTTCGCAAATCTCGCCGGGTTTGCATCGCAAACATACTCCGCCCATGAACCCCACATAGTTGTCAAACTTGCGCCGTGAGCAGCGTCAAACCTGCCGCTCAGTTCATGACCGAGTTGGTGAACGGTAAAATCAAACGGCCGCCCCAGTCCGGTAATACCGTTATGCGAAACGCTCCCGCACCACATAATTTCGCTCACCGCGTCATAATTTTCCGGTTCGCGTAAAACGATTGGTCCGTTTTTGATGACAGTGCGCAAAAGACCGGCGGCAACGGCGTCAGTAAATTCATTTTCTCCGGCTTGCTGCGTGAAATAACGGTCGATAGTGTGCATCAATATATCTACAATCCCGCAGGCGGTGTGATATTTGGGCACGGTATAAGTTAGCTCGGGGTTCATCACGGCGAAGCGCGGGCGGTTGAAATCTGTGCCGAGCCCGCGTTTTTCCCCTGTATCGGCGTTGGTCAGAACAGCCGACATACTTGTTTCGCTTCCCGCCGCAGAGATAGTCAGAACAACGCCTATCGGAAAGGACTGTTTGACTTCTTCTTCGCGTTTCCAGAATTTCCAAATGTCAATATCGGGATTTTTCGCGCCGTGAGCGATCGCTTTGGCTGTGTCAATTACGCTTCCGCCGCCGACTGCCAATATAAAATCCGCGCCAAAATCAACGGCGGCTTTTGCGCCTTCCCGCGCATGGGAAAGAAGGGGATTGGCCTGCGCCCCGCCGAATAAAAAATATTGCAAGTTTTCAATTTCAAGCAAATCGGTAACGCTTTTCAGCAAACCTGATTTTATAACGCTTCCGCCGCCGTATACTACAAAAATTTTTGTCCCGCCGTATTTACGCACGAGCTGTCCTGTTCTTTTTTCTTCGCTTTTACCGAATACAATCTCGGTAGGCGTGTGAAACACAAATGATTGCATATATGATTACCATCCTTTATTTGTTTTTTATATTATATCATTATTTTTATATATTTTGCAACTGTTTTTAAAAATGTCCGGGAATAATATTAAAAATATGACTGTTCATAAAAAATTTACCTGCAAAAAAATTATGAACGTCAAGATTTTGGTATAATATAAAAATAGATTTATAGAATCGTTGGAGGGGATTTATCCTGAAGATTGTGTAAATCTCTTGTAAATCTCCGAATAGGCAAATAATAAAAAGCGAGGAAAAAAATCATGGAAAATTTAACAAAATACGTAAACCCCAATATCGGCACGATCGGGCATCTTCTTCAGTCAACTGCGCCTACCGTCATGTATCCGCACGGAATGATGCAGGTTGCGCCGAATTTTAACGTTACGGGCAGCGACAGGTATCTGGCGGATAAAATACGTTCTTTCCCCGCGGGACCGGTATCGTTTATGCCGGCTAAAACAAATATGAATACAGAATCTCATTTTGACCACGATTTAGAAACCGTATATCCGCATATGTACTCAGTTTATCTCGAAACCCCGAAAATACGGGCGGCTTATTCGGTGACTGAACACTGCGTTAT
>WQXD01000516.1 GCA_009785015.1 Oscillospiraceae bacterium
ACTCATCTGCGACGCCACCCTCTTTACGAAAGAGGGCAAGAGAAAGATTAACGACGCGAATTAAAATAAATATTTTAAATTATAAAAGGAGAAAATCAATCATGAACGCAAAAAAATACCCGATTTCAATAGCGTCGTACTCGTTCCACGGACTTCTCGGAGAAAAAAGGATAGACGTTTTCACATACCTTGAAGCTTTGAAGTTCCGGTACAACGTCGAATACGCGGATATATGGAGCGGTTATCTGCCCAATTTAAACAAAGCAGACCCGATTTCACAAGATGACGAAGATTTTCTTAAGAAAGTCAAATTTTCTATGGACGAAAAAGGCATAACCCTCGCAAATTTATGCGTTGACGGTCCGCATATCTGGGCTGACGAAAAAGACCAGCGCGAAATTCACTATAAAGGCGCGTTTAATTACATGAAAGCCGCAGTTATTCTCGGAGCGAAAACCGTCAGGATTGACGTGGGCGTACACCGTGACGTAATCACCGACGAAGAATTTGACTATGTCGCGAAAGTTTATTCAGAACTCGCCGTATTCGCAAAAGATAATAATATGCGCGTAGGAACAGAGAATCACTGGGGGGCTTCAAGAGACCCGCAGGTTCTCGAAAATATTTATCAGGCCGTAAATAATCCGGCTTACGGGGTTTTGTTTCATTTCGGCAATTTCTTCGAGGGCCAAAAAGAAGCCGGGCTTGAAACAGTCCTGAAAATGGCTATGCACACCCATGTTCCGGCTGATACCGTGCCATACGCAAAAGAATATATCAGAAGGCTTGTAAATATCGGATATAAAGGCACTTTCAGCATAGAACATCACACGGCAAAACACGAATACGAGAGAGTCGCGTGGCATCTTGCGACGGTTCGCGAACTTATCACGGAATTAGAAGAAGAAGGTTTTGACAATCCTGTGACGGGCGATTATTTCAGCAGGGTTTATTCAGGGAAGAAATAGAGAATGATAAAAATTCCGGCTCCCCCCGTCACTGCGTGACACCCCCCTCTAACCGCGACTTCGTCGCTGAGGGAGGCTTTGGACAAAAAATTAAAGCCTCCCTCAGCCGCTTTGCGGCGGTAAGAGGGAGGCGGCGGCGTTAGCCGACGGAGGGAGCCATTTATATTATTTCTATTCCCCACGCATAATTCTGATAATCTCGTTCATTTTCGCGTATCTTTGCGGCGAAACGTAATCCGTGATAGAATTGCCGCTCCCGATTGCTATGCCGGGTTTATCTATTATCGGCGTTATGACTTCTTTTACATAGCTCTCTATATCAATCCCCGAAATATCGCATAGAGCGTCCGTGTCAATCCCGCCGAACAGGGCGATTTTATCGCCGTATCGGCTCACCCATTCGGAAAACGGCGCGATAACGTCTTCGTTTGAATGTTTCGTGTCGATTTTCGCGATATTTATTATATCGTCCATGACTTCAAATATATTGCCGCATGAATGCAATAAAAACGGCTTGCCGGTTTTGCGCTTTATCAAATCAATTATTCTCGCGTACTGCGGGATTATATGTTTTTTTACGTCGTCCGGCGCAAGCATGGGCGATATTTTATATCCCAAATCGTCGCCGAATCTATACACGCAAAACATATCGTCATATAAATCCAGAAATTTATCCCAGATATTATATAACATATCGCCGACTGCTTTAAATAAAAGCCCGAAAAGTTCAGGGTCGTCGCTTCTGATATAGCACAAATCCATAAATCCCGTTATATCCTGCACGCACTCAAATAATCCGTTGCCCACACCGCCGACAAGTTTCATGCCTGACGGGATAGATTCGCGTATACAGTCAAAATAAAACGTCGCGCCGTCAAAATAAATTCCGGGGATTTTGTCCCATTCGTATTTATCAAAATCCTCGCGGGTTTTTATAACGCCGTCTTTGTGGCCGCCGAGAGAACCGCTTCCGGGCATGTAACCCGCCGCGCAAATCTCGAAACATGCCGCGTCATAACCGAGAACTTTAAAGGCTTTGTTATAATTTTTATAATATTCGACAGTATCGGCTTTATTATTTCCGGTATTTCCGCCGGAGATTTTAACTCCCGACACTTCTTCCATGATTCTGTTTGATACGACGTGTTCGTAGATAGGGGTACGTTTTGGTTTTTGGTTTTTTGCCGCCAAGACTAAATTGTTGTAGTCGGGCTCGAACTCTTTTTTTATGTATATGTTCATGTGGGTAAACTCCTTTTTATTAACGTGGTATGATTTGATCATTATTTACACTTTTATAATCTGATAAATCAGGGTAATGTATTTTAACTTTATCGCCTACTGCGGTAACATTCATCTTTCCACTTTTTTTCAACTCTCCATCGTAATAATCGTTTATATCAACATACATAGAATTAAATTCATCATCAAGATTAACATTTAAAATTAATACTACATCCATAAAATGACTATCGTTATATTTAATTAAAAGTACAACTTTATAGACAATCGTTTCCCCTGAGATAGTTTTTTCTATACTTTCAACGCTATTAGTTGATATATTAAAAGGAACAAAGGTTATCAAAGGTTTCATAGGTGTAACGATATTAA
Organism: Oscillospiraceae bacterium; assembly: GCA_009785015.1. Next base: position 2,580 of record WQXD01000516.1, read on the forward strand.
CATATTGATCTTTATGTTTTATCTTTTCTCCCGTCAGGGCATTA
>WQXD01000517.1 GCA_009785015.1 Oscillospiraceae bacterium
ACGCCGTGAAGAAATATTTCGCCGATCATAAAGATTTAGCCGAGGAGATAGAGGGCTTGGTGAGGACAAATTCGGAGAAAGCGAAGCTGGAGGAAGAAGAGGATATAGATATTGACGCGGACGGCGACGAGCTCGACCCGGACGACGACGTGCCTTTGGATATAGTCGTAGAAGATTACGAAGATTAGAAGTAGGGGCGGGCCTTGTGTCCGCCCTCTGCCAAACGCAGGAAATATATATTTTGCGTGGAACGACAATGTGTAGGGGACGCGCCCCCGCGCGTCCCGTTCAAATCATAAAATCTGCGTAAAATCGAAGAAAAATCGAAGAAAAATCGGCGTAAAATCGAAGAAAAATCGGCGTAAAATCGAATTTGCGGGACGCGCAGGGGCGCGTCCCCTACGAAAAACCCTATACCCACATAATATCCATTTTCTACGTTACACAATTGTTTATTTATCAATAAATTCAAGAAAGGAACATAAATAATCATGTTTAAAATATCAAGAATAATTCTCGTAATAATTTTCGCGCTGATTTTCATGTTCGCGATAACATCGTGTCAATCCGGAGAAACCGGCGGCAATAATCCCGCCGGCGATAACAATAATAATAACAATGCGGCGGACGGACAAAACGGCGGTCAGAGCGAAGCGATCCCCGAAACCACCGACCGGCGCGACATACCCGACGGTCTCCCCGAAAGAGATATGGGCGGGCGCGATTTTAATATATTGTGCCATGAAATGCTCACGGTCGAGTTCGTCGCAGAAGAACAAAACGGCGATACGGTCAACGACGCGCTGTATAAAAGAAACACAGACGTTTCCGAACGATTCAACGCAAATATAAACATGATACAGATCCCCGGGGACTGGAATAACAGGGATTCGTATATGAGAACGATCAGAAATTCCGTTCAGGCGGGAGATTCCACTTATGATTTAGTCGCGGGGGTCACGTCGTTTATTCCCAATTTAGTTCCGCAGGGGATATTCATGGACATAAACACAGTCGGTCATATTGATTTTACAAAGCCGTGGTGGGGCGAGGACTGGGTGAAAGAATTGTCGATAGGTAATAAATTATATCTTGTCACGGGGGATATCGCGCTGTCAATGTGGGACTGTATGTTTGTGTTTTATTTTAACAAGCAGTTAGTGCAGGATAACGATCTGCCGGATTTTTATGATTTAGTAAAAAATAATCAGTGGACTTTTGATAAATTCATTGAAATATCAAAAGAAGTTTCGAGGGATTTAAACGGCGACGGGATTTTTGACCGTGAAGATATGTTTGGATTTGTGACAACGACGGGAACAGTCGTAAACGCTTTCCCGGGGGCGTTTGATATGAATATAACAATCAAAGATCCGGATAATATCCCGCGCCTGCAGCTTGACACGGCAAAATGGACCGACGTCGCGGCTAAATTAGTCGAGCTGCATTATAACACGCAGTCAACGCTTACGCTCTCCGACGGATCGGACCGCGATGTTATTATCCCGATGTTTCAGTCGGACAGAGCGTTGTTTTTCCCGCAGACATTAAGTTTTGCCGGTGATATGAGGGCAATGGAAACAGATTTCGGTATTCTGCCGTTCCCGATGTACGACGCGAATCAGGGCGGTTATCACAGCATCGTCAGAAACGCGGCGTCGCTTATCGGAATCCCCACAACCGTTTCAAGCCCCGACGATTGCGGGCTTATCATGGAAGCCCTCGCCGCCGAAAGCTATAAAACAGTTATTCCCGCGTATTATGACATATCTTTGAAAGTAAAGCAAGCGCGCGACGACGAATCCGGCGAGATGCTCGATATAATCCGCGATAATCTTTGGATGAATTTCGGATATTCGTATAATATGAGCACAGGCAACGCGGGAAATTATATACGCGAGCTCATCGAGGCAAAAAGCCCGAATTTCATGTCTATGTATGAATCCACTTTTGAGAGAAGAGCCGCGACGTTCGATAAATTTATAGAAGATGTTCTGGATCTTGAATCCTGAGGAATTTTATAAAAAAATAAAACGGAGGAGAATTATTTATGAATAAAAAAATTTGGTTATTTAACGGTTCGGACACTAATGGCTGGAAAACGCGCGAAGGAAATCAAATTGACTGGCTTGCAAGTGAAGATTATATGACGGTCGGCAGCGGGGATATTATATCGCGCGAAACTTACGGGGACGCGCATGTTCATGTGGAGTTCGCCTGTCCCGATATGCCGGAGGCAAAAGGCCAGGGCAAAGGCAACAGCGGCGTTTATGTGCACGGCGCGTACGAGATACAGGTGCTCGATTCATACGGGCTTGAGCCGAGCATGTGGGACTGCGGCGCAGTATACGGCTGCCACGCGCCGCTCACTATCGCAAGCCTTCCGCCGGAGGAATGGCAAACCTACGATATATTTTTCCGCGCGCCGCGCATCGGCGATAACGGGGAAATAATCGAAAAAGCGCGGCTGACGCTGCTGCATAACGATATAGTCATACATAACAATATTATATTGGAAAAAACGACTCCTCAGGGGGTTACGGACGAGATAAAAGCTGAAGGGCCTCTGCTTTTGCAGGATCACGGCGACAAAGTGCGGTATCGTAATATATGGCTGAT
>WQXD01000518.1 GCA_009785015.1 Oscillospiraceae bacterium
CCGTTATATCCGTGACGTTCGGCGAAAGTTTTACTGCAACGGGTTTATTTCCGGCGTGTTTTTTTACTCTCGACGTGATTTCTTCAGCCATTTTCGGGTCTGTGCCGTAATATATCCCCCCCTCTTTTACATTGGGGCAGGATATATTAACTTCGAGCATATCTATATCAGTATCGGCCAATATTCCGGCGACCTCACAGTATTCTTCTATTGTCGAGCCGAAAATATTAACTATTATTTTCGTATCGTATTTTCTGATGTTGGGCAGTTCGTTTTCGATAAAATATCTTACGCCCGGATTCTGCAATCCCACGGCGTTCAACATTCCCCCCGGAGTTTCTGCTACTCTGGGGGTTTTGTTGCCTTCTTTGGGATTTAAGCAAATCCCTTTCGTCGTTACCGCGCCTATATCCGATAAATCATAATACGGCGTATATTCGCGTCCGAAGCCGCAAGTCCCCGAGGCTGTAACAACGGGGTTCTTTAATTTTACCCCCGCGATTTCTACTGATAAATCTAAATCATTTTTTTTATCAATCATTCCAGTCAACCTCGTTTCCCCCGAATATATCAAACACCGGACCGTCCGCGCAAACACGTCTGTTTGTGAAAGTATCCTCAAACTCCAGCACTCCCCCAGTCGCTTCGCGACAGCCCCCTCTGAGAGGGAGCCTTCGATTCTGCTCCAAGCCTCCCTCAGCCGCTTTAGCGGCGGTTAGAGGGGGGTGCCCGCAGGGCGGGGGGAGTTCAAATTTAGATTCACTTCCATTTTTGCCTTTTACCCTGCACACGCAGACTAAGCAAGCTCCTACCCCGCACGCCATTCGTTCCTCCATGCTTACCTGACATCTTATACTGCGCTTTACTGCTTCTTCGGCGACGCCTTTCATCATGATCTTAGGCCCGCACGTCATTATTATATCAATTTTATTATTCGCCAGAATTTCTCCGGCCAAATCTGTCGCATAGCCTTTTTTTCCGTAAGATCCGTCGTCTGTCGCGATATATAAACCTCCGCCGCAGTCTTTAAATTCTTTCTCGAAAGTTATAATATCTTTCGTTCTGAATCCAAGAACCGTTACGGCGTTTTCGCCGTAAACTTCGGCGACGGAATATAACGGATAAATCCCTATGCCTCCGCCGACGAGCAAAACTTTTTTTGACGTGTCGGACACGTCAAAGCCTTTGCCGAGGGGGCCGATCATATCAATTTTTTCGCCGCTCTTAAGTCTTGACATCCAAGCCGTTCCCTCGCCTCTCACGTCATAGCAAAGCCGGATTTTCCCGTTTTTCGCGCTTGCTATACTGATCGGGCGGCGCAGTGTCAAGTTACCGCACTTTACATGGACAAACTGCCCGGGCTGCGCGGTCTTTGCGATTTCCGGCACGTCTATGAGCATAGAATAAATCTCGTGTTCTTCAGATTTTTTTGTTAGTTTTTCGTTTGATATTATATCAAATAAATCAACAATCATATATTTATTTTCGCCTTTCTGTTAATTAAAAACATAAACATTAAGATTTGGTTTTTCGTTCTCAAATTCTTTTCCGCACAAAACAAAGCCCGCGTTTAACAGAGCTTTATTAGAAGCGGTATTTTGTTTTTCTGTCGAGGCATATATCCTGTCAGTATTTAAATTGTTTTTGCACCACGGCACAAATGCCCGCACCGCTTCTGCGGCGTAATTATTCCCGCGGTTATCTTTGTTTATCGCGCAGCAGATTTCATATTCGTTTTCGATTCCGGCTTTTTCGCATTTACCGATTCCGATATGCCCGATAAGTTCGTTCGTATCAGCTTTTACTATCGCCCAATGACAGGGATCTTTAAACCCTTCGTAATTTTCAATGCCGGATTTTATTTCCTCTATAGCTTCGTTTTCGGTTTCATGATAGTGATTGGGCATAAATTTTTTGATTTGCCCGTCCAAATTATTTTTATAATATTGACTCGAATCTGAAAAAACGAACTCTCTTATTACAAGATTTTCCGTGAATATCATTTTACCGTACCCATTATCGCGTCCCGCATTCTGATCACTTCTTCCCTCGCGTATTTTCCGAAATTCTCGCCGTCGTTTTGATTCACCCATGCACACATTATCGCGCGCGAAGAATTTACGATCGCGCCCTCTCCGTTTTCATCAAACGCAGGCTTTACGTCGTCTGCCGCGCCTCCCTGCGCGCCGAATCCCGGCACCAAAAAAAACGTATTTGGCATGATCTTTCGCATTTCACGAAGCTGTTCGGGATATGTCGCGCCGATCACAACGCCGATATTTTCAGGGTTTCCCCATTCCAATACTTTTTCCGCGACTTTCATATATAAACTTTTGCCGCCTTCTACGATTATATCCTGAAAATCCCCCGATGATTTATTCGACGTTTTCACAAGCACGAATATAGATTTGTCAAATTTTTCGCAATCATCTATAAACGGCTGTATCCCGTCGATCCCGAGATACGGATTGACAGTCAGGCAGTCATAAACGTCCCCGCGCAGGTACGCAGCCGAATACGCCTCGCTTGTCGCGCCGATGTCCCCTCGTTTCGCGTCAAGAATTACGTACAACCCCTTTGATCTGGCATACTCCGCCGTTTTTTTCAA
>WQXD01000519.1 GCA_009785015.1 Oscillospiraceae bacterium
GCAAAAAATTTATGATATGTGCTGAATATAATATCCGGCATTACAGCCCATGACTGCATATCGATTATATGTTCGATATCGCGCCTTGTCGGGCCGCCGCCGTGGTCGCCGACTCCGTAAACTTTAAGAGATACGCCCACGTTATACTCGTCGCAGAATAACGGCAAATCCGTAAAGCACTTATAATTAATATCGGCGTTATACCATTTCGGCTCGCGGTAGACAAGGACCTCCGCGCCCGACCTTGCGCGCCACTTGTATATATACTCTTTGTTATATCCCCTGCAATGATAATAATATTTTATCCCGCCGCGCGTTAAAATCTCCGGAACGCTTAAATTATGCCCGAAAGTATCCGGCTCAAAATCGAGCTTCATATCATCATATTTAATATCAAGCAGCTTGCTGAGATAACGCTTCGTATATAAAATATGGCGCGAAAGCGATTCGCCGTTAGGCATATTTTTATCTGTTTCGGTCCATGTCGAAGCTGTAACTTCCCATCTGCCCTCTTTTATCCGCCGCTTGATTTCCGGCAGCATTTCAGGGCTGTATTCCTCAATAATTTTATAAGTGGATGCCTGCGACTGCGAGAACGTGAAATCGGGATACTCGTTCATTAAATCGAGCATTGTTCTGAAAGTTTCGGCAGTTATCGTCACGGTTTCGGCAAATCCCCACATCCAGTCCATATCAATATGGGCGTGGGATACCGCGTGAACCTTGATTTTTTTCGCCGTTTCAGCGACAGGCGCAAGCATTTCCTCCGCTTTCTGAGCCGTTTCATTTGTCACCGCGCCGTCTTTATTTCTTGCGTCCAAAATAAAGCCTGAAACTTTATCAAGCAGTTCGTCAAACTTTCCTCCGTTCACCGAAGAAAGCCTTGCCGCGTAACCGATTTGGGCGGAAATCCTGTCAGTCCAGTAACTTCCCGTCAAGTTATCAATCTGTGATATTTTTTCAAACAAATCCATAAATAACCTCCATATATTTTCTGAAATGATTAGCTATATAGTATCAAAAAAGTGTCAATAGCATATAGATTAATCTTTTCTGAAATGTAAAATATCATAAAAAAACCCGCCGGTTATAAAAGCATGTTTATAAAAACATATTGTAAAATATAATCAGCTGTGCTATAATTATAATAAATAATAAAGGCGGAACAGGAGAAAAAATAAAATGAATATTGCCGGAAAAAATATATTTAATGATATTGTAAACTGCGGACTGTGCGAAAACCATAAGCCTTTTCATTTTGAGATGGGCAGGCAGAAAATTATGCTTATATCTTTTGCGCCGACGTATGAAACGATTCACAGACCTTTATATTTTATTCAGCTTTTCAGGAAACTGTGCCTGGCTCTGTTCGGCGACGTCATGCCGTCGGAGAAATTCATCAGGGAATTCTATGACCCGGCGGGCAATATTTACTGGACGCATTTCCAGAAGTGCTTCAAGAGAAACGCGGAGAAAGGCAGCGTATCCTGCGAGCCGCTCCTGAAAAAGGAAATCGAGGCGCTGGACCCCGAAATCATTATTATTCTGGGCGGTGAAACCATATCGCGGCTGACTTCGGAGCGTCATGCTTATATCGCGGCAAAGCCGGACGGCACGCCGAGAAAAGTTTATACAACCGATTTACCCAAAAAAGAGAGCGCGGAAAATTTCGAGGAAATACGGAGAGCGATTGCGCCTTACATCGGCTGGGTAAAAGTAGAATGCGAAGATTTGGATTTTGACGGCGTGAACTTTATGGATTTGGAATACGCGAGCATTGCGTTTCTTAATGAAATCAAAAAAACGGCTGTCCCTGAAACAAACCGTTTTGAAAACGAATGGATAGACGGAATAATCCTGCCAAATATCAGGGCATACAACCTGGTTTTGCAAATTTTTATTTTTATCGAAAGCAATATAAAGATTCAGCTTGAGAACAGGGCTGTGCCGCCGGACAATATTGATACGCGGTGGTTTAGCCCCTTTGAAGAGCTGCTAACGCGCGGTCTTCGCAATGATACATTCGCCGCAAGGGAACAGCGGCAGGCTGTCCGTCTTTTGATGGAGGATATAGACAGCCTGCATGTGCTCAGAAATATCATAGCGCATAAAAACGGCGTTATAGACGAACGGAACGGAGAAAAAAATCTCAGGAATATAGCCAAGCTAAAAAGGCTGAAAGGCGTATATATATACGGCGGCAACAGCGTTTTCGTTTCCGAGGACGGAATCGCGCATATTCTTAAAATATGCGACACATTCAAGAAAAAATATATAAGCTGTTTCGGCGAATAAAATCATCGGGCGGCGCGCCTAAAAAATATAATTTTTTGCGTCTATTATATTTCTTTACCCTGATAGCGTTTAATCGGAGTATTAGCTCCGCATAAAACATGAACAGCTTGCAATATTTCATCTTTTCGCGAGGCGGCTTCGTCCTGCGCAAACTCAAGCATAATATCTTCAACTTCCGGCGTATAACGAAACTTGCCGACTACCGCACCGCAAAATTCGCCGTCAATCATCATGTAATAAAGCGTGTCAGGGTATGAATGAGTGTATAGCTCCTTTAACCAATGCTCGTTGGACTTAACAAGAAAATCATTGC
>WQXD01000520.1 GCA_009785015.1 Oscillospiraceae bacterium
CAGTATAAAAATAATTATTATGTGATAACGTTAAATTAAATAGGTCGCGTAGAAATAAATTATATCCTGTTACTCTGGCATTTTCGTACAAATCGCTTATCTGTTGCTCTCTGAACCCGTAGCCTGCGCTATTTATGTAAGTTATTGCAATAACCGGTTCTGTATCTACAAAATCATTCAAATTGTACGAATCGCGGGACGATAATATTAAAACAGAGCACCACCAAGACATTACCGATATAGCTATAAATGCGACTATAATTTTAGCATATTCATTTTTGATAATATTAAATAACTTATTCATAAATAAAACCTATTTTGACAAATAAATTTGCATAAACGTTTATGTATTGTGGCTATATTATAAACTGATTTTTTTCAAAAAGCAATTTTAATTTTTAAATTATATATGCTTATCTGTTTATGATAAAATTAAAATGGTTCTTTTATACAAACATTTCATCCACGAATATAATTTTCGTTTATGATTATCACGCTGTCGGTAGGTAGAATGGTAAGCTTTCCAATAAAAAATATCGAATATAGCCCTGTCCAGTTCAAAATCTAATGGCCGTCGTGATGATGATCTTCGGGGGTGTGATTATGAAAATAATTGAGTTGATGTAAACGGTTATGAAGCGAGCGGTGCGCGGAAGTTAGCGTCATCATCACTTGCTTGTATTGCTTCTCCTGAGCTTTTGTTCCCAGATTTTTCACGTAAGCCGTCACCCCTTCGATTTGCTCAAGTATCGTGACTGCGTCCGCCGCATTTATCGGCGGTTTGCCGTCTATGTATATCATTACTGCGCTGGTATGCGCTGTGATGATTTCGGGCTTACCCTGTTGATGTCCGCGTACACGCAGGGCTATCCATGAGCTTGCGTCTATTTTTGCTCTGAAATATCCGCTTCGACTGCCGGTCAATCCGTCGAATCCGACTGTATCAACCGTTTCGCCGTTGACTACAAGCTCAACCGCCGTGACAGGTATAGTCACGGACGCGACAGTCCATTCGACATTTAGTTCCGCGCCGTTTTTCAGTTCGATTCTGCCGCCCATTTCTGTGCCCTCTACCTGCATATCAACTAACGCCCCGTATGTCGCGAAAGTATGTCCTGCTTTTACGGCGTTTTTCCATGCCTGATAAGAGAACGGCTCGTCGGTATTTATTTTCGCGTAGGTTCTGACAGTACCTACGGCAGTATCCGCGCTCATTTTGTCAGTGCCACCCACAGCCGCTACATGATAACCGCAGTTCAAATATCTGTACCAGTCAGATAACGAATATGGGCTTATTCCCCAGTATAAACCGCCCCACGACGTCATCTCAACCCCGTCGATAAGTTCTGATACAATCGCCGCAGCCGCTTCGGCTCTGGGATTCGGGAAATGCGGCAGAATATTTAACCCGTTCTGTAATCTTGACTGCCTCGCCCACTCTGTGAGAGTAGTCTCGACAGGGTCGCCGAGCGCAGATTCGTCGGGGCCTCCTGTGGTGAGGGGAAGTATCATGTTCCCGTCATACCCCAGAAGCGAAATATGCCCCAGTATATGCTGGCGGTTTTCAGTTCCGACCCTGACAAGATAATCCCTGTCCGACACAGTTTCTCTTTTGCCCGTGAAATCCCCGATATTTGTAAACAGTTCGCCCCATTGACTCGCCAGAAGATTCACGATATTTACGCCCTCAGCCTCACCCTCAAGCAACGCGCTGTCCGGCGACAAAAAATGCACATGCGTATCAGCCGTTACCCAGCCCTTGCTCCGCCAGTCAAGCATATGTTCGAGTTTTATGACAATTTCATGTGTCTCTGAGTTTATATCAAATCTTTTGCGAACGGGAAGTATTTCAAATCCTTTTGAAACTTCAAAAAATACCTCGCCGTGCGGCAGTAAATATTCCGCCGTTCCGTCAATATATGTGCACCAATGCTGACCGTGGACGAAATCGACGCTGTAATCCTCGAACCAATATGGATTCGGTATTCTGTGACGGTTACGCGGCGGCAGATATTCTCCCGCTGCGCCGTGCGCGTGAACTTTTACAGGCACGGGCGAACCATCAAGGCCCTGCACGATAAGTTTCACAGGTTGTTCTGCGGGATTTACGCTTATAAATTCGCTTGATTTAAAATCAACCGGAATTTTATCGTCGCCGTAACCTACATACAAAACCGCGTCGTCGTGCGCGTTGAACTCGACTATATATTCCCCTTTTTTATATTCGGGCTGTTGATTGTTATAGCCTTTTTCCCATTCCTGATTATTGTAGAACGGTCGCGGAACTACAGAAATAATATGTCCCAAATCAATATCCGCCAAATCGAGAGGGTTCACGTTTTCGGGTATAGATTCTGATTCTATAGAAAACGCGAATTTGCGCCGTCTGCCGTAACGAAGCGGGTGTTCCGTGACGTTGCCCGCAGTAATTCCCATAAAAAACAACTTGCCGTTATGATGTTTTATGTCTATACCTGAAATAATTTTGTCGGGATATGGATTTTCCCACGCGTACAGCCATTTCTGCATATCCCAGTCCGAGTGCGCCGAATCTGTCCGGTATTGACTGCTGCCCCAATTTCTGTCCGGTTTTCTTCC
>WQXD01000521.1 GCA_009785015.1 Oscillospiraceae bacterium
CGGAAAAGATACCGATGAAGAAATAATATCTATTTGACGGCGTTTACTCGTATTTAAAGAATTTTGTCCGCCCGTTTGCTGAAAAAGATATGACACCGAGAGTTTGGGACAGTGGTAAATTAAAATGGCAAAATGAAATTCGGCATAAAAAACTTTCCTTGCATGAAAAACTGCAAAATAACAAAGATAAAATTGCGAAAACAGAACAAGAACATAACCATGAAAAACCTAAACGAAAAAACCATGACAAAGATATATAATCCAAGATAACCAAAATAGTCACTATCAAAAATGACTGCTTTGGCTATCTTAATATTTATTTGTGTATATCGCCTCCCGTCCGCAAACGCCCGATTGTACCGCAAACAGGTCGGCTGCGTATAATGTGTTTAGGTATCTATTTCAAATACCTTTCACATTATACATCATTTGACTATCAAGTTCTAACACACCGGAGCCTTGTTTAATCCGTATATTTGTCGCGCTATCCTCTATGTGTACGAATAGTCCCATGATACCGCCACTCATCGGATTTTCGCCATTAATCTGCGTAGTAAAAAACAGTATGGTCTTTCGCAAATTCGGAGTCCGACATATCGAAGTATTTGTTGTCGGAGGCTTGTTGCGATGAAAATTCCCCGTTTTGATAATAATTTTTGCTGTCCCATGTAGTATCTATATTAATCCATCGACCCTCCACAAATGTTACGGTCCAACCGTGCGCCCCTCCAGCAAAACCGGACATCGCCTTTGCGGGGATTCCGGCGGCGCGTAATAAAGCTGCGGTCAGATTCGCATAACCGCTGCATATCCCCCGTTTATTGCGCAGTACAACCGTAGAATACCACCTCTCCTCACCGGGTAACATTTCGACAGATGATATACCGGCAAGCGAATCAAAATCATACCAAATGTTGCTGGATACCCAGTCGTGGATTGCGCGAGCTTTGTCATATTCGGACGATATGCCCGCAGTAATCGTATCAGAAAGCGTTATGATTTTAGGGTCATCGCTCTGTACATCACGAGATGGTTGCCGCAGGTAAGCAAGCGATATTTCATCAGTCGCTTTTTGTGTATATGATTCCATTTCACGCGCGTATATAAGCGAATTTTCCGGATTTACCGAACAGGTTTTTCAGAAAACAGCAATACAGTCCCGTCCCACATTGGTATTTCAGTTTTTACCGTTATTGTGGGCAGTTCTAATCTTTTTCAGCCTCCGCGAGAACTTCCGCTTCAAACTCCGGAGTGTAACCGTTTTCGATTACTCGACGACTTCCGGGACCAATGACTTGTCATATTTGAAATTTTCATAGTCGGTCGGAGTGATCCGCGAAAATTCCCGCGCCTGGCTTTCGGTGAACATGAATTTTTTGTCGATGGAGACATACCCGTTGGGGGAAGCGTCGAAATGGTACCAGCCGCCGCCCACATTTACGATATTCCAATAATGCGGGACCGGCGCGCCGATTCTCTGAACCATCATGTTATCTATGCCCGCGCGGGTTAGCAAAACCTGGGAAGCCGCCATATAGGTGTAGCAGTCACCCGCGCCCCTGTAAAAGCAGTTGTAGGCTCCCTGCGCGATTTCCCTGGAATTGATGTCCGCCGTATACTTCATTTTGCCGTGGACCCAATAAAATATGGCTTTGGCCTTCTCATAGCGGCTCATGTTCTGATCGATTATCTGGGCGAGGATGCCGTCCGCCATTTCGTTTACCAGCTCCATGTCCGCCTCGCAAACGGTCACAGTGCCTAAAACTTCCGCCCTGTTGCCGCTTTTATCGGCCGCGCTGTAAATCACCGTGTAAGTTCCGGGCACATTTAAGTTTACGCCGCTGCTGTCGACTGCAAGGGGCACGTCTTGGTCGTAATTGTCGGTGACCGTTATATTTGAGCGGTAGGATATCGTCCCGCCCGTCACCACCCGTTTGTGCACTTCCCCCGATATGACAGGGGGCGTCGTATCCGCTATTTTCACGGAGACGCCGGCGCTGTATTTTCCCAGCTGCAGCGTGACGGGGTAAGAACCCAATATCAAAAAGTTCACATCGGCGCTTTCGGCGAGGGACAATTCGTCCGTTTCCATATAATTGCGGATGAAATCTTTTGCCGCGACGCTTTTTGCCGTGCCCGCTTCTATCACGAGTTCCTCCGTGAAATCGAAAACATACAATTCCGACTTTATTTCCGCGCTGTTTTGGCTCTCATCGGTCAGTATAACCGCCGCCTCCTGCCACCCCGGCGAAAATACGTCGGGCGCGGCGGCGAACGAGCATATCACCCGCGTCGCGTCCTGTATTTCGCTCACAAAATCTTCCGGCTCGACTTCATTGCCGCGGAATATGCGGCATTGGTTTGGTTTGGCCGCGGGGGGCGTCGTGTCCTCTATTTTCACCGCGGACGCGGTTTGGCGCTGCCCCATCTTCAAAACCACGGGATATGTTCCCAATTTCGCGAAATCGACGCCGTCTGCCTCAATATCAAGGGATAAATCTTCCAATTCTATATAATTGCGAATGAAATCTTTTGCCGCGGCGCTTTCTGCCGCGCCCGCCTCCATCACGAGCTCGTCCGTAAAATCGAAGAC
>WQXD01000522.1 GCA_009785015.1 Oscillospiraceae bacterium
CGCCGAAGCCCGGCGGATATATGCCCGTGCATATAAGTCCGGCCGCGTCGAGCCTTCTTTTTTCGGCAACCGGGTCAAACGCGTTTATGGCGGCGACGTCCCACACCTTCGGGCCGTGCAGCTCGACAAACCTGTAGCCCGCCTTACCCGCGTCGGAGAGCATGCCTTCGATTTCATCTTCGCAAAAATCCCTGTAACACACAGAGGCGCAAACAATATACATAATCCACCTTGCCCTTTCTGCCCAATTATCACTAAATTAAATATTTTTTTATATACCCCGCGTTTTGCAGGGCTACCCCGTCGGGATCCGTTTCGGCTTCGCTTGATTCGTCTTCGATCATCACATATCCGTCATAACCGGCCAAACGCAAAATCTTTGTGAGCTCCGCGAAATCGGTCACTCCTTCGCCCATCACGCGCCAGTTGCCCGCGGCGTCTATGTCCTTGAAATGCACATGTCTGATAAAGGGCGCGTATGTCTTGAAAATATCGTACACATCCATGCCCCCTTTGGTTATATGCCCGCTGTCGGGCGCGAAACCCACACGGCAAAAATCCAGCCCGCCCAGCAGGATCATATAGTCCTCATGGGTCCGAAACGCCGAGCCCGCCGGGGAATTGGGGTGATACACGACGCGCTCCACCCCCGCCTCGCGCGCGCGCCGGGCGACGCTTGCGATACACGCGAGCGCGTTTTGCTGGCGCTTGGACAAATCTGACCTGTCGGCTTGCGGCATCTGGCCCAGCGCAAGCGTCAGATTGTCGAAATGGCCGGCGAATTTTATCGCCCTGTCCGCCAGCAGCGTTTCATCTGCGGTCTCCGCCGGATTGATCCAGTCGCAGACAAGGCACAGCGCTCCGAGCTCCGTGTTTTGCTTTGCGAGCTCTTCTTTTAAGCGTTCCGGGCTGTCGAAATAGCTGCCGAGCATGCAGATCTCGGCCTCTATGAATTTCAGCCCTCCGCGATTTGTGACGCCGGCGATATGCTCCATTTTCCCGGCATATTTTTGATAGGACATTTGCCATGTGTAGGTTTGAAACCCGTATTTGATCATAAAAACACCCCTTTACTTCAATTTGAAACATAAATCCCCGCTGTTGCGTTTTGTCTCGAACAAGCCCAGCGATTCTATGAACTGGAAGAATTTGCTGTGGCCGAAATTGCGCACGTCGAAATCGGGGAACTGTTTGGCGAGTAAGCTCCCGAGCTTCGCGGCGTAGATCCAGCCGTCGTCGTCCGAATAATCCTGCGTCAGACGCTGCAGCTCCGTTTTTATCCTGTCTATGTGCGACCCCGTTTTTTCCGCCTTCGCCTTTGTTTTTCCGCCTTCCGCCTTGCCCTTTTTCCCGCCGTTTTTTTCGATTACGGGGTCTTTGAGGTCTGCTTCCTCCTCTGCGATCTTTTTGCCTGTGGAATACAGGATATCGAGGTAGGAAAATTTGTTGCAGGCGGATATGAACGAGCGCGGCGTTTTTTGTTCGCCCATGCCCAAAACATACATCTCCGATTCCCTCAGGCGCGCGGCGAGCTGCGTGAAATCGCTGTCGGAGGACACTATGCAGAATCCGTTGATCCGGTCGGAATAGAGCAGATCCATCGCGTCGATGATCAGCGAGCTGTCCGTGGAATTTTTGCCGCTTATATTGCTGTACTGCTGTATGGGCCGGATCGAATTGTCCAATATGACTTGCTTCCACGAGCCCATGTTCTGCTGCGTCCAGTCGCCGTATATCCGTTTGCATATCACGTTGCCCAGCACGTTGGCCTCATTGATTATCACTTCCGTGTATTTGTTTGAAATATTTTCCGCGTCGATAAGAACCGCTACGCGCATTTCCTTTTCCATATTATAAAAATTTCCCTTCTTTAGTTGCTTTAGTTGATGTTTGGTTTTTCACGCTCTTTTTTTGCGATGAGTTCCATCAGCATGGTGTAGAACCTGAGGTTGTGCACGGTTGCGAGCCGGTGGGCAAGCGG
This sequence comes from Oscillospiraceae bacterium, assembly GCA_009785015.1. The sequence goes on from WQXD01000522.1 coordinate 1,982, forward strand.
ATCCCCGACCGCGGCGAGGTGCCTTAGGTAGGCTCGCGAATGGTTTTGACAGCAGAAGCAGTCGCACACCCGCGACACGGGGCGCGAATCCCTGCGGTGCTTGTCGTCCGCTATGTAATGGTAGCCGTAAAAATCCCGGCTTTCCACGTCTATATCGCCGAAGGAGGCGTACTGCTCGTTGAATATGTACAGTCTGTTGTGGCGGGCCTCCCTTGTCGGGATCACGCAGTCGAACAGGTTATACCCCATTTTGCAGCACTCGACTATCTCCTCGGGTTTGCCTACGCCCATCGCGTATTTCACCAGGCCGTCCGGCATAAGCTGCGCGGTGTAGGCCAATATATCGCAGGCGAGGTTGTTTTGCTCGTCTGCGGGCCAGCCCCCGAACGCGAAGCCGTCGAATCCTATGCCGATCAGGGCGTCGGCGCATTCTTTTCGCATCGTTTTGTCGCCGGCGCCCTGTATTATCCCGAAAATCAAGGGGCGGCCCTTGGCTTTTTTGCTTTTTGTTTTTATGATATTATCGTATTCGGCCCTGCAGCGTTTCGCCCATTTTATCGTGATTTCGACCGCTTTTTTTATGAGTTCTCCGGGGGCGCCGGAATGAATGC
>WQXD01000523.1 GCA_009785015.1 Oscillospiraceae bacterium
CATATACGGGGACGCTGATCCCGACGACCGAGCCGCCGCCGACAACCGAAGAACCGACAGAAGAAATTACAGAAGCGCCCGAAGAAATACCTGAAGAAACCGGAGCGGAAACAGAAGACGGAGAACCTGAACCTACAGAAAAAAACGGGTTTAACTGGCGTGTTCTGCTTCTTGCCGCGATGATATGCCTGTTGCTTGCGGGAACTTTAGGGGTTATATATTATTTTAAGTATATAAGGAAAAAACAAAGCAGAATAGAAGTGTCGGTGTATAATTTGGTCGGCGAAGATTATATACTTCTCGGAGCCGAACCGCTTGACGCGGATGAAGAAATAACAGATATAGCCGTTGACTTGAGTAAATACGCTGAATCGGCGGAATCAACCAGTTTCGGTCTTGTCCTGAATAAACACTCGCTTGAAGTAATGAACGGTAAAACATTTATCGTAACTTTCAACGGCGAAACGCTCCTGCACATGATAAACAAAACGGACGACTCCGGGGAATATAGGTTTAAGTTAGTGTTCGGCGGCGGAGCGTAAACAAATTATGTTATATAAAGAACGGAGGATTTTTAATGATTAAAAAAAGTATAAGGGTGAATATATATATCGCGGTATTCGTTATTGCGGTTTTGATTCTGACGCAGCCCGCGTCGGCGGCGATACCGGGATTGACAAGCGATTTATCGTACACTTTTTCAAACCAGACGCAAACGGAATATTATGACAGCGGAACGGCGGTAAGGTATAATATAACGGAAGGGACGCCCGGCTGGGTATTCGATATAATCGGCGCTGAACCGCAGACGGTATATAATTCAGATTTCGGGATAAATATAATCCTGCCAAGCGGGAATTTCGATGCGAACCCTGATAACAGCAGACCGCAGTACGCTCCGGCGACTTCGCATACAAGCAATTCGGCGGCGATGCCGTCAATGGGATTTTCGCCGGGTTCGCCCGCAGTGTATCCCGATACATCCTTGCAGACAAACGCGCAGCATACGAGTTTTACTTTCGGCGAAACCGCCAATCCGCAGAGAATAACGCCGGTTTCACAGGTGCGGCAAAGCAGCGGCAGTATCGGTACTCTAAAAATTTCAAGGATAGGGCTGAATATTACGGTATATGACGGCGACGCGACGGCGGCGATGCTCAGGGGCGCGGCGCATATCGCTTCAACGTCGGCTTGGAACGGCAACATCGGTATCAGCGGGCATAACCGTGGAGTGGTAAATAATTTCGGCAGGCTGCAAGAACTTGCGGCGGGAGATATAATTGAGTACACGACAAACTTAGGGACAAGGAAATACAAAGTCACTTTTTCCGGCAGCATATCTGAAACGGACTGGTCAAGGCTGAGGCAGACAAGCGACAACCGGATCACGCTCGTCACCTGCATAGAAAACGTGCCTTCGCAGAGGTTCATAATCCAGGGAGTTGAGATTTTATAACATCTTTTATGTAACAAATATTAATATCAAGATATTAAATATATAAATATTAAAATATTTTTAATATTTTGCTAATAAAACTCTTGACAAATAATTTCTTTTATGGTATATTGATTATGCAACGAAAAAAAAGGAGCGTAAGTAGGATATATGGTTCAGCGAAAGCAATACATGAATAAACTCATAAAAATGAAAGACGAGAAGATTATCAAGGTCATTACCGGCATACGCCGGTGCGGGAAATCCACGCTGATGCAAATGTTTCAGGAGTATCTTAAACAAAACGGAGTCAATGACGGGCAGATCATTTCAATAAATTTTGAGGATATGCAGTACGAGCCTCTGCTGGATTATCATAAACTCTATGAATATGTATCGGAACGTTTAGCGGACAAAAAAATGAATTATATTTTTTTAGACGAGATACAGAATGTGCCGATGTTTCAAAAGGTCGTGGACAGCCTGTTCATCAAAGATACTGCCGACGTCTATATCACCGGCTCGAACGCCCACCTGCTTTCAGGCGATCTGGCAACGTTGCTTTCCGGAAGATATATCGAAATAAATATGCTGCCGCTGTCATTCGCAGAATACTATGAAATGAAAGGAGGCGATAAGCGCGAAGTATTCACAGCATATTACCGGAACGGCGGATTTCCGTATGCGGCCGCTATAGCTGACGACGAGGTGCGTACAGATTATATCCGCGGAATATACAACACGGTGCTTCTCAAAGATATAGTCGCCCGCAAGAGATTAAGCGACGTAGAGCTGCTCGAAAGCGTAACCCGGTTTTTATTCGATAATATCGGCAATACCGTATCTTCAAAGAAAATAGCGGACAGCCTGACTTCATTCGGACGCAAAACGACGAACATCACTGCGGAAAGCTATGTGAGCGCGCTCATGGACGCATTTGTGCTGTATAAAGCGCAGCGGTATGATATAAAGGGCAAACAGCATCTGAAATCGCTTGAGAAATATTACGCGGCGGATATAAGCCTGCGTCATCTCGTTCTGGGAAACCGCGACCGCGATATAGGACGGATTCTGGAAAATATAGTTTATTTAGAACTGCTCCGGCGCGGATACGACGTAAAAATCGGCAAAGCCGGCGAAACCGAAA
>WQXD01000524.1 GCA_009785015.1 Oscillospiraceae bacterium
AAGACAAGCTCAGAGAAAAAGTCGCGGCAGGCGTGATAACCGAGGAAACAGCGGACGAAATAATCGAGCGGATAGAAAAAGGTTTAGAGAATTTTACGGACTTTGATTTTAAGTTTGATTTTGATTTTGATTTTGACAGACCGGAGAGCTTTAAAACCCCTTGGCGCGGCGGACATAACGAAAGTAACAGACATAACAGACATAACGGAAATAAAAAAGATTTCGGAAACGAAAAGACCCAAAGTTTTGAGACGCAGACGGCTTCGATATGATTACATGATATACTGTGAGGCGGCTTTGACGAGCCGCCTCCGAAATATTTAAAAAGTATTTTAAATTTAATTTTAATTAGCCCTTGACAAACAATAAAAAATCGTGTATAATATACGAGTGCCCGCCTCTGTAGCTCAGTTGGTAGAGCAGGGGACTGAAAATCCCTGTGTCGTTGGTTCAATTCCGATCGGAGGCACCAAAAATCCCTCAGACGAACTCCTAAAAGATTTGTCTGAGGGATTTTTTATGTTCTTTTTTAATTTAAATTTTAAATTTATATTATTTCATGTCTTTATGTTTCTGCCGTTTTATCTCGCCCCAGGTCCTTTTGCGCTTTTTGTATGTCAGGAAAGAAACCACGCGCACAAAAGAAATAACATACCTGAAGAAGCCGATCTCCAAAACACAGATTATAAACGCTTTTATCACGTCAAGCACTGATATTTTCAGATTTTGGGTATAAATACGCTGATAAAAGGCCGTAATGCTTAACACTGCTCCGTATATCGTATATAAAATCAAAAACTGAAGCATAAACCTGATGTTTAAAAAACCGGTAAACGACGCTATGATAATCGTTGATATACCGAATAATTCTATGAACGGTGAAAGCAGCTCATAAAATAAATAATATAAATACGAAATAAAGCTCACCAAGCCGAATCTTAAATTGTTAAACATTTGCCGGTATGTAAGCATGCACTGAAACAGTCCTAAATTCCAGCGTCTGCGTTGCCTTGCCAAATCGCCCAGCGTTGTCGGAGCCTGGCTCCAGCATACGGCGTTCGGCTCGTAACGCACAAAATATTTCTCTATGTTATTGCGGCAGTAAATATGCAGCTTGGTTATTAAGTCCATATCCTCGCCCAAAGTTTCCGAGCTGTAGCCGCCGGCGGCGATCACCGTGGATTTTTTGAATAAACCAAACGCGCCGGAAACGATAAGATTGCCGTTGAACAAATCCAACAAAATACGGCTCGCCATAAAAGAGCGGTCATATTCCATAACCTGCATGCAAATAATAAAATTTATCGGCAATTTATAACTTTTGACCGTGGCGTCTTCATTAAATTCGACGCATTGCATAACGCGGATCATTCCGCCCACGGCGACGGTGGCGTCGTCTTCCAGCACAGGCTGGATGATTTTTTCCAATGAATTTCTCTGAAGCATCGAATCCGCGTCAACGCAAATAAAATACGGATACTGCGAGGCGTTGATACCCATGTTAAGGGCGTCGCCCTTGCCTCCGTTAATTTTGCGGATCAGCGTGAGCTTTACGTTCCCTACATGAGTTTCGTAAATCTCGATTGCCGGCTGGCATTTTAGTTTTAGCTGGATAGGACGGTTGAACAAAGGTATGTTAAAGGCTTCGATCAGTTCTTTCGCCGTATTGTCTTTTGACCCGTCGTCCACGACGATTATTTCATAAAGACGGTACTCCAGTTTCAAAAATGAGTTTACGCTGTCCACTATAGTCACTTCTTCGTTATAAGCCGGCACGATTATGGATATAGGTATGTAAAAATCATGCTTCAATTCGTTTCTCAGTCTTATCATACGGTCGCGCTTGTACAGCTTGAAAGCCCCCACCGCAACCGAACAGAATAAAAAAGTAGCATAGAGCAGCAGATATGTGATATAAAATATGCTTACCCCGTAAAGAAAACTGAAAATTATCTCTCTCATACGCCGACCATCTCCTTTTTTTCCCTTTCCCGCATCAAAATATTTCTGTAAACGTCCCCCTCCTGCTCCAGCCTGTAGGTCAGTATCTCCCTTGCGTATCTGTCCTCGCTTTGCAGAACCTTGAGCAATTCGTCTTCGGGCGTCCGCATTGCGACTAAGGCGGACGACGCGTTATAGCGTATATGCCATACAGGGCTGGACAAAGCGTTTATGATCGCCTCGGCCGTATCGCTTCCGGGATATTTCTCCAATGCCGAAACCGCCAGAATCGCCAGGTTTTCGTCCTGCTGCTCTTCTGTCAGGAACTCCATGAGAACACGCCGCGCCGGCTCGTGAGTATATCTGCGGTAATAGCGCACGACGGCAAGCCTTATTTCGGGATCGGCGGACGGATCGCATAACACAGAGAAAAAAGGTTCTCTGAAATCCGGCGAAAAAAGCGTAATGAACTGCACCACGGCAAGCATCAGATAATTGCCCCATTTTTTATATTTATCCCACAATGCCTCCGCCAGAGCGTTCTTGTCGCCGGTAAACGTCGCGAGCCCGTCTGACATGAGCTTATGGTGATGGAACCAGTCTTCTTTATCGTTTAATATCTGGAGCGCATTTTCCACCG
>WQXD01000525.1 GCA_009785015.1 Oscillospiraceae bacterium
CCGTTAATTTAAAATATCCGCTCGTTGGCGGTTTGTTTGTTTTTGTTCCTTTTCTATATTGATAGCGCGGAGCAGTGCATCGTTATAATCTTTTGCTCCTCTCGGCGGGCTGATAGATACGCGGATATGCTTGAAGCGGCTATCCGCCGAAAGTTCCGTTTTAATCTTACGCGCGGCTGTCAACCCCGCAACATCGTTGTCAAGATGGAGCGTTACCCTTTTTATTTGCGGATTGCGCTCAAGGAATGATATAAGGGTGATGTTCGAAGTGCCGCCGAGGGAAATACGATGCCCGTCCCAATTCCAGCCACTCCGTTGCTGAAGCGCGGCGTGGCTGAGTAAATCTACCGGAGCCTCGAACACCGCTAAATGTCTGCTGTCAGGGCTTTTTGCGGGAAGCGTGAAATTATACCGCTTGTCGCTGCCCGCCTTGTCCTGCTTGAAATCTATGTCGATGCCGCGCATGGTGGCGAATACGGTCTTGCCGGTTTCGTCTTTTCCCGTGAATACGCAGACAGCGGCATTGTGGTTTTCGCTGGCAGGGTTATAGTACCGGCTTTCGTAGAGAACACCCGCTTGTATCGCGCGGTTTATGACCTCTGGGCTGATGCCGCGTTCTTGTAAGTACGATACTGCCCGGTTGGAATACCGCTGCGGTTTCGGCGGGTAAAACTCCCACTTCGGCGGCGGTTTCGCTTTTTCTACAGGCAGAGCGGAAAAGTCTGGCGTGCCTCTTGCGCTCAAAACTGTCTCAACAGCGTCAATGAACCCCATACCTCTGACTTTTATGAGAAAATCCAATGCTGTCGCCGCTCCGAAACCACCTCTGTGCCAGTACCATTGCCCGTTAGAGATAACAAGGCTGCTATGGGTTTTTGTGCGGTATTCGCCATTTTTCGGCGGCAGTAGTTCCTGCGGCTCGTTTATTTGCAGGTAAGTCAATAAATCAACCTCACGCGCTAATTTTACTTGCTCTTCGCTCACTCCGGGCATGGCTTCGCCTCCTCCCGCGCTTGTGAGCCATTTACAGAGCCTTGTTCGCGCCGTATTGCCTCCTCGCGTATGTCAGCAATGCAGCACATTTCAGGCAAACACGGGCGGTTTTTCACGAAATTAACGCAATATTCGCACGCGCAATCGGCAACGCTCCAATACTCGAATCGGTCATAAATGCGAATGTTTTTGCCCATTTATCAACGCCTCCTTCCGGGCAAACAAAAAAACAGGGGTACACCCAGCCGCTCAAAGCAACTGAACGTACCCCCGTGTATGTTTTTATTATATAAATCATTTTTTACCGTTACCGCCGCCGTACATATCATGATTTACTTCGACCCGGTAATATGTGTCCATCGTAGCCGGAGAATTATACAGAGAGGCAAGCAGATATGCCTTGACATTTCGTACTTTCGTGGTGTTTTTATCAATGCAGTCAAAAACGTATTCGAGATGACTTCCGTCTAATTTCAACAACCGGCTCTTGACGGCTTCCTTCGGAAAATCGTCTCCGGCGATGCGGATATAATCGCGGTTGGACATAACGGTCTCAAGCATAAGCTCCACAGCCTCATTTGTTCGTTCCGTACCGCAACGCTCGCACATGATATCGTAGTCGAGGTTTTCCATAATTAATTCACGGTATTTGTGATACATCCCATCAATACTATCAATCGGATTATTTTGTGCGTTACCAAACGGAGTTTGCGCGCTCGTTTCAAGATTGATAGATGAGATATTTAATCCATGCGTATTTTTATTTTTTGGGTTACTTGATTTGTTAATACTTAATTGTGCCGGATTTTCCTGTTCAGGTTTCGCCAAGACAGGCGAATCCTGCGCAAGCTTTTCCAAGATTGGTTTTACCTGAACAGGCTTTTCCCGTTTAGGTGATTCGCCTGTGGATAAATCGGGTTGTTCTGTTGATAACTCAACCGGCTGCTCGTGGATTGTGTACTCGGTATCGCCTAAACGCCCGTTGGCATCACGCAGACGGCGGCGCGTAAGATATCCGTGCCGCTCAAGCTCGGTGAGCGCCGCGCTGATGGAATCAACGCCGTCCTTGCAGATACGGGCAAGCCCGCGCGTGCTGTAGTCCCATTCTTCCGGCAAAGACAGCATCAAGCTCTGCAAACCTTTCGCTTTCAACGACAGCGTTTTATTTTTTAGATGATGGTTGCTCATCACGGTGAAGTCACGTGTTTTTTCCACACGGAATATTGCCATAGTGTTCTCCTCCTCCCGCAAACGAAAAAAGGGGAACCCTCCCGTCAATGAGTACGGAAAGATTCCCCTTTTTTCGCTTGCATTATTATTTTATATTTTTTTGTCTTTTTACAAATTATTCATAAAATATATGCGTTCTCATATTGACAAGATTCGATTTAAAGCGTATATTATAATATATCGAAATAAATAGATGTGAGGTGTTAAAAAGTCATGGATAATAAATATTTAGATAGCGCACGGGTATTTAAAGCGTTTTGCGATGAAAACAGATTGATGATACTTGAAATGCTCCAAAGCGGCGAAAAGTGCGCCTGTGTACTTTTAGAAAAACTAAATATAGTACAGTCAAC
>WQXD01000526.1 GCA_009785015.1 Oscillospiraceae bacterium
ACGGGAAAGAAAAACACCCGCCGTCTGCGGACGGCACCCTCTTTACCGAAAGAGGGTAAAGGAAAAAGTCCGCACCAGACCCTCTTTAGTAAAGAGGGTGGCACGAAGCGTAGCGAGTGACGGGTGTTTTCGTCCAAAATAAACATTCATAGCCGGTAAAAATAAAAAGAACACACAACGGAACAGGATAAATCAAGCCTGTTCCGCTGTTTTGTATTTATCCCGCTTTTTGGCTTTTCAAGGCTTGACAAATATTTTTAAATATATTATGATAATTATAATATTTAAAATAAAATCAAGAAAGGCTTAAAATATCATGAATAATTTATTTAGCGTATTAGATTTCGGGGCGGTAGCCGACGGTAAGACTGACTGCACGGCAAGTTTTCAGAAAGCCATAGACGAAGCGGGCAAAGTTTTGGGGACGGTTATCGTCCCGCCGGGGGAATATTTATGCAACAGTCTGAAAATGCGCCCGAGAACGGGGATACAGGGCTATCCTTCGTGGAGCTACAGAAATACACAAGGATTTTCGGACGGACAAACCGGCGGATCTGTTATAAAACTCTTATCGGGCGACAACAAATGTCTGCTGGATATAACAGGCGCGTTCGGCGTGACTGTTAAGGGGCTTTGCCTCAACGGAAACAATCTCGGCGAGGATATTTGCGGTATACTCATAGACAAAGAAGATTACGGCAAAGAAGAAGACACGCCGAAGATCGAGGATTGTAAAATCGGCTTTTTTACGGGTGACGGGATACGATTATTTAAAATATGGTGTTTTTGCATAAGGCATAATTATGTCCACAGCAACAAAGAAAACGGATTATTTATCGCGGGCTGGGACGGGTTTATTTTGGATAACTGGTTTTCGGGCAACAAAGGCTACGGTATATGCAGCTCCGGGCCCGACGGCAACGCGGCGATAATCGCTACGGCTAACAGGATAGAATGGAACCAAAAAGGCGGCATATATATAAAAGACGGCAACACATGGAACATAAACGGCAATTCTATCGACCGCTCGGGCGGGCCCGCGGTCTATATCGCCGAGGGCAGGATCGCCTCGAATAATATCACGATCACGGGAAATATATTCAACCGCAGCGGCGCGCCGTGGCGCAAAGACATGCCCGAATACGAGAGCTCTCATATTTTGCTTGAATATTGCTTTAACGTAGTATGCACGTCAAATACGATGATCGTGGGGCGCGACGACGGCGCGAAAGGCAATTTCTCGCCGAACTACGGGATCGTCGCGCGTAAATTAAAGAGCAGCATAATAAAAGATAACGTGGGTCAAAGCGCGTCCGTGAAAAAATTTCTGATAGATCTGGGCGAGCACGGGGAGAATGTGAAAATATCGGATAATTTCGGAAATCACGTTGAGGATATTTCGGCTTATGACTGGCCGAAATGGTAAAGAATTAAGAGGTGTTTATGAAAAAGATTTTTTTGCTGATATTGGTTCTCGCGGTTTTTATAGTATCCTGCGGAGATAACGCGGGCGATGATAATATAAAAAGCGGCGCGGGACAAACGCCGGAGAATCTGCAAAACGGCGGCGAAACCGGCGCAAACGATAACGATGGGGAAACTGTCGAGATAACGGCGCAGTCGGTTTTGGCTGATCTGCCCGACGCGAATTACGGCGGCTATACTTTCACGGTATTAACGTCTAATTTAAATGACGGCGCCGAATTCGAATGGCGGCAGGCTCCCGAAGAAACCGAAACGGGCGAGCCCATAAACGACGCGCTGTTCAGGCGCGACAGATTGATCGAGGAAAAATATAATATAAACATAAAATATATCATACAGGACAGAGTCGGCGAGATGGCGAGCATGGCCCAAAGAACGATCAGAAGCGGCGATAATTTATTTGATATGGTCGTCGGTGAGATGATCGGCGTAACGCGCACGCTCGCGCAGTCGGGCGCGGTGCATGATTTTCTGGATTTCCCGAACGTCGATCTCTCTAAGCCGTGGTGGAACCAAAACGCGATACGCGATCTTATGATAGACAACAAATTCTTTTTCCCAACGGGCGACGTAACGCCGCGATATGTTCTGGGGCCGTATTTTCTGATGTTCAACAAAGATCTTTTCGCCGATCACGGGCTTGATCTGCCGTACGAAAAAGTCCTTGACGGCACATGGACGTTCGACGAATTCCAGAAGCTTATAAAAGACAAGACGAGAGATACGAACGGTGACGGGACTTATGATTTTTTCGGCATGTTCAACGCGGGATTTTCGGCGTATGCGTTTATGAAAAGCTTCGGCGAAAGCATAATCGGCATAAAAGACGGCAACCCGTTTATTTCCGTGGGCAACGAAAGAAGCATGCATATAATACAGGCGATCACGGATCTTCTCACGATGCACGATATGTATTATGATCTTAATTACGCCGTATTTGACGAATATCATACATTCACGAACAGCCGCGCGTTATTCGTGGGGCAGACGGCGGCTATACTTGTCATGTACCGCGATATGGACGACGATTTCGGGATTATACCGCTGCCGAAGTTTGATTTAAATCAAGAAAGCTATTATTCTTA
>WQXD01000527.1 GCA_009785015.1 Oscillospiraceae bacterium
CGCAGGGAACGGCTCCTGTGCCGTTCCTAAAAATAAAAAAGGGATAGCGTCCGGAGGCGTAAGCTACGCCTATACCCGCGAAGCCCTTGATATGATGGGCGCGGATTGCAGGCTGTTAAAAGTTTCGACCGTACCGTTCCCAGATAAACTGGCTCTGGAATTTTTGAAAGGTCTTGACGAAGTTCTTGTAATCGAAGAACTTGACCCGTTTATTGAAAACGAATTGTTTCGCGTCTGCGGCATGAATGGCTTAAATGTGAAAATCAGAGGAAAACAAAGCGGTCATACTCAGACGGCGGGCGAAAATACTCCCGGCGTTATAGCGAAAGTTGCCGCGGATTTTTTCGGATTAAATATTCCCGAACCTGTTTTAACAGAAATGCTACCGCTGCCGGTCAGACCTCCAGCTCTTTGCGCGGGTTGCCCGCACAGGGCGTCGTTCTTCGCGGTCAAAGAGGCGACCCGTAAAATATCCGCAGTATATACTGGGGATATTGGCTGCTACACGCTCGGAAACGCGATGCCGCTCGACATGGTAGACACCTGTCTTTGTATGGGCGGAGGAATCACTATGGCGCAGGGACTCCGCAGGGTTTCACCCGAAACCGTTCATTTTGCATTTATAGGCGATTCTACTTTCTTTCATTCTGGAATTACGGGCGTAATAAACGCGGCATATAATCAGACTGATATAGTAGTCGTCATACTGGACAATTCGACGACTGCAATGACCGGCGGTCAGCCGCATCCGGGTACCGAAAAGACGATGATGGGCAATTTGACTGAAAAATTAAGCATCGAAAAAATCGTGTCGTCGCTGAATGTTTCAACAGTAATCAAAGTCAATCCGTTTGACCAGAAAGCGGCAAAAGACGCGGTTCGCGAAGTTATCGGACAAAAAGGCGTCCGCGTGATAATTTTTGAGGCTCCCTGCATCAATTTAATAAAACCAAACGCGAAACTTAAAATCGACGCGCAGAAATGCGCCGGCTGCGGAATATGCGACAAAAAACTCGGATGCCCCGCAATCAGTATGAATAATGGCAAATCGGAAATAAATCCTGCGCTTTGCACAGGCTGCGGAATATGCGCAGGACTGTGCGCGTTAAAGGCAATCTCAACAGCAGAAGAAAACGGGGGTGCAAAATGATATGGTTAATTGCATGATAGCGGGCATTGGCGGTCAGGGGACTGTGCTGGCGTCAAAACTTATAGCGGCGGCGGCAATGAAAAACGGCTTTGACGTCCGCACGACGGAAACTATCGGCATGGCTCAGCGCGGCGGCAGCGTCGTAAGCCATATACGTATCGGCGAAAATATCGCCGGAATCTTTTCGCCTATTATTCCGACAGGAAAAGCAGACGCGATAATAGCGTTTGAACCCGCCGAAGCCGTGCGTCAGCTTGCATTCCTGTCAAGTCGGGGAAAGCTTGTCGTATGCAGTACGGCAGTCAAACCGTTCGGGAGTTCACAGGGCAACTCTTACGATGGAACTGCCATGATTGATTTTTTAAAAGAAAAAACCGCCGGGCTTATAATAATTGACGGGAGCGAGATAATGCGGCGGTTCGCCAAGGCTCTGAACGTCGCACTCCTCGGGGCGGCGGCTGAAAGCGGCATGTTCCCGTTTGACGCGGGGACATTAAAAGAAACCCTGTCGGAAATATTGCCTGAACGGTTTATAGAAATTAATAACACAGCCTTTGAGCTGGGAAGGAGATTATATCATGAATATAATAAATAATATAAAAAAATCCATGCAAATGGCAAAGAAAAGCGAGTTTTACGGGAATCTGTTCGCGGATATAAATATAGGCGACATAAACTCGATTGAAGATTTTCAAAAATTGCCTTTTACTGATAAAGACGACCTGAGAAAGGCGTATCCGTTAGGGCTGCAGGCTGTACCCGGCGAAGATATAGTGCGTATACATTCATCGTCAGGCACGACCGGCACTCCGGTTATTATTCGGTATACAAAAAAAGACGTGGAAGACTGGGCGATAATGTTCAGCCGCTGTTACGAAACTGCCGGGGTAACAAAATCAGACAGAGTTCACATCACGCCGGGTTACGGTTTATGGACTGCCGGAATCGGGTTTCAGGCGGGCGCGGAACTTCTCGGGGCGATGGCTATTCCGATGGGTCCGGGTAACACCGACAAACAAATACAGCTAATGATGGATTTGAAATCTACAGTATTATGCGCCACTTCGTCTTATGCGCTGCTTCTTGCCGAAGAAATCGAGAAGCGCGGCGTCCGCGATAAAATATGCCTTAAAAAAGGAATCATCGGCTCCGAACGCTGGGGAGATAAAATGCGCCGCCGCATAGCGGGCGAACTCGGCGTCGATCTGTATGATATTTACGGACTGACCGAAATTTATGGTCCGGGCATCGGCATAAGCTGCGACCACGGGAGCGGTATGCACATGTGGACGGATTATCTTTATTACGAGATAATCGACCCGAAGACCGGCAGGATATTACCCGACGGCGAAACCGGCGAGCTTGTTATAACTACGCTCCAAAAAGAGGGCGCGCCGCTTATCCGTTACCGTACCCAC
>WQXD01000528.1 GCA_009785015.1 Oscillospiraceae bacterium
CTTTTTCATATATCCGTCGGAATATTAATTCGCCTTCGCGTCCTGCGTCCGTAGCGCATATCAATTCCGTCACGTCTTTATTAAGCATCAAATCTTTCACAGTCTTGTACTGGCCTGATGTTTTATTTGATACTATTGTTTTAAATTTGTCAGGTATCACCGGCAATGTTTCGAGTTTCCAAGCCTTGAATTTTTCGTCGTACATCTCAGGCGTTGCAAGTTCAGTCAAGTGGCCTACAGCCCATGTAACTATATGCCCGTTGCCTGAGATATATCCGTCTTTACGTTCTTTCGCGCCCACGATATTAGCAAGCTCGCGCCCGACCGAGGGCTTTTCCGCTACAATCAGCTTCATTTTTAAACTCCGTTTTTTGTAAATATAAATATTTGTTTATAGGTTTGCAGGATATTATTTTTTATGGTATTATATTGTAATGATATAAATAAAATTGGAGGCGTTATATTATGCGCTGGACAGAGCAAAAAGCGTGGGAATGGCAAAAAAGCACCGGCTGGCTGTTAGGATTCAATTATGTTCCGTCGAATGCCGTAAACTCTACCGAAATGTGGCAGAAAGAAACTTTCGGCAGGGAAACAATCAAAAGGGAACTTTCAATCGCGGCGGAAACGGGATATAATTCATGCCGCGTGTTTCTGCAATATATTGTCTGGGAAAACGAACGCGGCGGATTTTTGGAAACGTTCGGGGATTTTTGCGAAATTGCAAAGTCAGCCGGAATTTCAGTAATGCCTATACTGTTCGACGACTGCGCGTTCGCCGGAAAAGAACCGTATCCGGGCAAACAAAACCCGCCCGTACCCGGCGTACACAACAGCGGGTGGACGCCGAGCCCGGGCATAACGATTGCGGACAATCCTGAAAAAGAACAGGATTTGTGCGATTACGTAAAAAATATTATCGAAAGTTTCAAAGGCAATAATAATATTATCGCGTGGGATTTATACAACGAGCCGGGGAATAACGGACGCGGGGAAAAATGCCTGCCGTTATTACAAAAATCGTTTGAATGGGCGCGGGGCGTTGAACCTGCGCAGCCGCTGACTGCGGGTATATGGGAGTATAAAAATTACGATTTAAGTTTTGCCGGTTTGTCCGATGTAATATCGTATCATGATTATATGCCGCCTGCGGAATCGGAGAAAAAGATTGAGGCGTTGAAAAAATATAACCGTCCGTTATTATGCACGGAATGGCTCAACAGGCCTGCGGGCAATACTTTCCAAAGCCATCTGCCGCTTTATAAACGCGAAAATACCGGCATATATAACTGGGGGCTGGTAAACGGCAGGACGCAGACGAATTTACACTGGAGTACAATGGGCGGCAAACCCGACAGTTCGCCGGAAATATGGCAGCATGATATTTTCAAACCGGACGGCGCGCCCTATGATGAGAGCGAAATTAATCTTATTCGTCAGTATAAATAATAAATTTATAAAACGCGGTTGGATATTTTTCATATATAATTTTTTCTTCCACGCATATAAATCCGTTGCGTTCATATACGGCGCGCAGCTTTGGCCTGTCAGAAGAACAGTCAAGGCGCAATTCGGATATTCCCCTGATTGCGCACATTGATTTTGCGTGTGAAATCAGCGCGTCCGACAATCCTTTTCCGGCTGCGAAACGCTTTACCGCCAATTTATGGATAAACAACGATTCGCCTTTGGGAATGCCGGCCCAGAACTCCGGGTCATAGTCAACAACCGCCATACACCCGGCAGGCATTTTGTCAAGATAAGCGATATAAAAATCCGACGCGCTGAAATCTTTTGACAGCCGTTCCCATTGCACCTGCTGTTTACGCCAAAGAGGGCTGCCAATGCCGTCCAGCCATGCGACAGTATCTTCTAATATTTCAACAATAACAGAAATCTCTTTTTCGGAAGCCGTTTTAATTTCAATTATATTTGTCATATCCGTCATAATCAATTATTCAAGCGACTCATATTTATCTATCATTTTTTCGAGCGCGCCCTGCGCTTTCGGCTCAAGTTTTTCGTATTGCGAAGCTAAATCGCTTTTGTAAGAATCCACCATGTTGAGCGTAAACTGCGCGAGATTTCCCCAGTTGTTCATAT
Organism: Oscillospiraceae bacterium; assembly: GCA_009785015.1. The sequence continues at coordinate 2,104 of WQXD01000528.1, forward strand.
ATCCGGGGTCGTATGTCATTGTGCCGAATATCAAATCCATTGTCATTATTGATTCTTCGTCCCTTGCGTGCTTGCCTTTAAGCGATATATCGTAATACGCGGGGGTTAAAATATTCTTTGATACTGCGCTCATGTGCTGAACTACCGCGCCGGTTTTCTCAGCTTCGGGATTGGTTATCGGAATTGACATCATCTGCGCAACGTGAGGGTTGACCGAATGATAATATCTTTCCTGCCTGTCGTCGTAAAGGGGCATGGGCAATATTCCGAAATCCGTTTCCATTTCCCTCAGATTCGGAATCGAATGGAACTCGTTCCAGTTAAACAAGCCCTGATTGTTTGCGAACATCACCCTTGAGCGCTCGTTGTTTGAACCGGCTTTCGACCAGCTACAGAACAATTCGGGCCTGTAAAATATCCCCGTGAATTTGTCGAATATAGAGGAGGTCTTTTCGTTCATGAA
>WQXD01000529.1 GCA_009785015.1 Oscillospiraceae bacterium
GTTTTCAAGTGAAATTTTATCAAATATAATCATTATATGTCCTCCGATATTTAAATATTTTATTTATTATATCATAAATTACCACTGGAGTTCCATTTTATTTTATTAACAAACAAAAAAATCCGATGTATCTTTCAATCCAGAAAATAAATATCTTTAAAAGAAAATAAAAGTCTTGTAAAACACACAAATCTATGTTATAAGAACGATAAGTCGCAGACTTATACGTGATATAACAATGATAAGTCGTTTATTTTTGGAGAGTAATTATATATTTGCTTGGAAGAGCTGAAACAATCGGTGAAAACGGAAAAATGTAGATGATGTCAAACAAGCAGGCAATACACATCATTGTGCATTGCCTGCTTGTTCGATTGTTATTTTATATTTCATGTAAAACCGTTTTTACCATACATACCGTTTTGTAACACGCAATTCCTATTTTATAGATAGGTTTGTTGTTTTTGATGCCGGCTTCGTCAAATCCGCGTTCAAACGGAGGATATATCGCGTAAAATTCGCCGGGCGAACCGTTTGGCAGATTCTCTTTTATTTCAAGATATGTTTCTATGATTGCTTTTGCCTGTTCCTGCGTACAACCCCTGTTCAATGTATAACAGTTTGAAAAACTGATTTGCGACGCTTCATCAACGCCAAAATCGCGCGTAACTTCGGAATCTTCCTCGATTCTGTGTCTGTAAAACTTTCCGTTCCAAGCAAGAGCGTCAAGCCTTTCTCGTATATCTTTTGCCCTTTTATAATATTTCTCGGATTCTTCCGAATATCCAGCATGAGCGAACATTTCCGCCAATTCGTCGCATGATTGCGCGTAGCCTGTGTTGTCGCCGTAAAATATCGTGAATTTTGTTTTGTCAGGGTCTATCATTTGTCCCTGTCCTAACGGGAACTCGACAAGATATTCGTCATGCGGCTGAAAATCCCATGAATCAATAGTATAGCCTCTTTTGAGCAGCTTATATTTTTCAGACCAGCGGACTTTGTCCGTCACGCTGTAATCCAACGCTTTTTTGCAACTTTCAAGCATACCGCGCATCCATTTGTCGTCACCGCCGCTCTGCCATACCAAATAAACGCAATCGACATAATTATATTCGCAGTGATTTTCCACGGGCTGGCGGGCGGCAACGCTGTCCCCGAATATCTCGGCGTAACCATACGGACGATACGCGCTGAGATAATAATCGCCGTTATTTTTTAAGTCATATATAAAGCTCCATATCATGCCGTCGTCACGTTGGATTTCTTTCAGAATATTAACTAATCCGTCGGCGTGCGGACTGAGATACTTGAACCCTTTTGCCGTATGTAAATGATCTAAAATCCAAACCACGAAATTTTTATATTCTTTGCCCTTGTAGGTTATCGAACCTACGCCGCCGTATATATTCATTGTATATTCAAGCATATCAAATAATTTTTTATATTTGCCGCCTTTGTCGTTTACTTCACTTTTTGCGTCTACGTTAAATTCGAGTTTATCCGTGACATTCCCTGCGTCGTCGGTTATGCAGACGGTATGAACTCCTAACGCTCCGCCTACGATAAAATCAATTTCACCGTCGGCGTAATCCGAAAAATATTCGTTTCCGTTGCCGTCCGAAACCGAAACGGTTCCCTCTGCGATTATTTTTATTTCGTCAAGGGGACTGAAAGTTTCGTTTAAACATTTGTTTTTGTTTAAAATATACATACTTAATTTTCCTCGTATTTTGATTAATTTTTTACAAGACTTGTAGCGGTTTCTGCGCCGATAAAATCGGCATAAGACGGATATTCGACGCTCTTACCGGAATCATATTCCCAGTAGACTTTATCCCATACCCAGCCTCGTAACGCGCTTTTTCCCGTTGGGTCAATAAAATCCCACCGTAATCCGTCAAGACGCACACGGTCCGGGTGACCGTTTTCTTTGATAAAATTCTGCATAAACCGCGCTACATCTGTATGTTCCTGACTGCTGTTTACGCGCATATACGCCCCGGCATACATCGAGTGTATGATATGACGGTAACAGGGACTGAACCATTGAGCCTCTAAATTGCCGCGCATTATCTGGTGCGTGACCGCCCACGGGTCTGCGGCGTCCTGCTCGCACGGCGTAGGCAACGTGCTATTGCCCCAGCCAATGGGAAGCTCGCCGTTTATCTCCATGCCGAGCCTTGATATATCCTGGAACCAACGCCAGTAATACGGCATTGCGCAACGCGTTCCGTCCGGTGTGTATTCGACGCCTATCATAGCCGCCGCTCCCCCGTCTTGGAATACTGCTGAAAATCCCAGTTCGGACATACTTTCAAGTGTGGGAATAATAATCTCTTCGTACCAACCGCTTGAAAGGCGGACGGGTATCCATGAGTATGATGTGCGGTGAACGTCCGCGGCAAGCCTGCCGTCCCTGCCGTATCTTATCCATTCTGGGTGATTTTTTATAATTGGAAGCCCCTCTTTTTCTAATTTTTCCATTAGCGGCGGCTCCGTCTGCATATTATATCCGTAGTAAAGAGTAGTGAAACCGTCGCTGAACGCATTTGCGGGAGAA
>WQXD01000530.1 GCA_009785015.1 Oscillospiraceae bacterium
TTGCTTCAAATTCGGCAGCAGTTTTCGCAGGGAGGAATGCCCGTTTAAAACGAGGTACAGGTCGAGATTGTAGGGCATGGCAAAAATATCAAGCTCCAGTTGATCCGCCCGGGACAACAGGAACGGGATATCAAAGTGTTTTCCGTTGTACGTCAAAAGGACGTCGTACTTTTCGGCTTCGGAGACGTATTCCGCGAGAAGCTGTTTTTCTTCCGACAGGCTTTCGGCGAAGAATTGCGAAAGCCGCGCTTCGCCCTCCTCAAGCGACAGCAGGCCGCCAAGGATAAAATGCGAGCGTCCGGGCGAAAGCCCTGTCGTTTCTATGTCCAGGACGCAGATCTTGCAGTCCTGAAAATACATGTCGAAAGCGTTTGATGTATAGTTGTCCCAAATGTGGGTTTCTTGTATGTAATGCATTTTAATATTTATCCTATTTTTATAGTATTATGCAGAATAATGAACCCCAAAATTCGGCTGTAAAACAAAATAGACTACAGGGGGGCAGTCTATTTTGTTCAAAAGGGGTATTGGGATTAGAGATCAACGAGGTCGTCAGGGGGACAACCTCGTGTATATTATATATAATTATGTTTAATATTGCAAGTATAGGTTAAAAAAAAATATAAAAAAATAAAAAAATATTTTTTTGTCAAATATTTCAACGTAAAAAAGGCGTAAATTATGGCCCGCGTAAATCATGGTTCTTCTTGTTTTTTTAAATGAGAAAGAGTATACTCGTTATATCGCACAGGGAGGAAAAGGTTTGAAAATTGGATTCATCGGCGTCGGGAACATGGGCGGCGCGATCGTAAACGGTTATTTGGCGGCAGGCAAAGCAAGCGCGGCGGACATATCGCTTTTTGAACCCGACGCGGAAAAAACAACCCGGCTTGAAAAAGCGGGGTGTTATATCTGCAAAGACATCGGCGAACTGGTCCGAAGGAGCGACATGATTGTGATTGGCGTCAAGCCAAATATGTTTGAACAGGTTCTACCGGAGATCGCGGAAGCGTATGCCTCCGGGAAAATATTGATCTCGATCGCGGCAGGCATTTCAATTTCGTTGATCGGTGGATTTGTCGGCGAAAGCGCGAAGATCATCAGAACGATGCCGAACACGCCGGCGATGGTCCTTGAGGGGATGACCGCGATCTGCCGCAATGATAGGATCACCAACGAAGACATGGAAAAAGCCCGTATGATTTTTGAATCGGTCGGGAAAGTATACGAAATCCCCGAGGAGCTGATCCATTGTTCGATCGGCGTGTCGGGAAGCAGTCCCGCGTACACCTATATGTACATCGACGCGTTGGCGCAGGGCGCGGCGGAAAATGGAATGGACAAGGGCCAGGCGCTGATCTGTGCGGCGCAGTCCGTTTTGGGCGCAGCCAAAATGGTGCTTGAAACAGGTATAGACCCGGTACAGCTTCGGATCAATGTATGCTCCCCGGGCGGGACGACGATCGAGGCCGTGCAAAAATTACAGGAAAACAAGTTCGAAGAAATCGTTAAAGCCGGGGCTCAAGCGGCGGTCAATAAATCAAAGCGAATGACGAAATGAAAAACAGCGGAGGTTGACATGATTTTTGAAGAAAAAACAATAAGCAGCCAAATGATATACGAGGGCAAGATCCTGAACCTGAGAAAAGATACCGTTGAGGTCGTGGGCAATAAAATTTCGGAGCGGGAAATTGTCGAGCACAACGGAGGCGTTACGCTGGCAGCCATTACAAGCGATCATAAAATGGTCATGGTAAGGCAATTCAGGAAAGCCGCAGGAAAGGCAGTGCTTGAAGCGCCTGCCGGGAAACGTGAAAAAGGTGAGGAGCCGATCGAGACGGCGGAAAGAGAGTTAAAAGAAGAAACGGGATATACGGCTTCCGAGATAAAGCTATTGACGAAGTTTTACGCGTCTGTGGGATATTCCGAAGAGATCATACACATTTATTTATGCACGGGGCTCACCCCGGGGGAAACACAATTTGACGACAACGAGGCGCTTGATATCATCGAATACGATTTGGACGAGCTTTACGAAATGGCGGTAAACGGTGAAATTGAAGACGCAAAAACGATCATCGCAATCGTCATGGCGCGCATACATATACGGTAAAGCGTTCAAAACATGATTGTAAAAAATCTCTGTTTGGTGTATACTAAGCAACGATAAAGACGATTGATAATGGATTATTTTGGAGAAGTGTTATGTATGAGTATTCAAACGGGTTTTTAGAATATCTTAGCAAACAAAGGAATATGTCGCCAAACACAATATCGGCATACAACCGCGATGTCTTTGAGTTTGCAAAGTTTTTGTCTGAAAAAACGGGGGCGGATTTAAAAGGTGCGTCAAACACGGACGTTGTTGCGTATCTTTTCAAACTGAAAAGCAGTGGGAAAGCCGCGGCTACAGTCAATAGGAAGACGGCGTCTCTTCGCACGTTTTATAACTATCTGGTGGAATGCTCCTATATCAGTGAAAATCCGACCGCAAACATAAAATCGCCTAAAATAACAAGAAAAGAGCCGGAATATCTGACGATCGGAGAAGTGGAAA
>WQXD01000531.1 GCA_009785015.1 Oscillospiraceae bacterium
CATAGGCCGGGTCACGTCTACCGCATGCTGGGGCGAAGTGAATTTATCGGGTATTTTAATACTCCTTCCGCTGTTCATGATCACTTCGATGTCGTTGTAGGCGTTGATATTGACTTCTTCTACTTCAGGCTTATATATCCATTTCTTCAAAAAAGAATACCCCGCCATATCCTCATATAACTTGTCACAGAGTTCTGCGGTGGAAAGATCGTCGACGGCAAATTTCCGTTTGACGAGATACTGAGTGATAAGGTCTTTTAAAACCTCGTTTGCCCTGCTCTGGCTTTCTTCACCGACAAAATTCGCCGCATGATTTTCCGTAAAATGCCGCTGCACGTCTTCGAGAACCTGTTCGTAGGTTATCGTATCAGCCGCCATCGGCGTAAAAAAAACATCATTGAGGTTGTTCATTCAGCACCGCCTCCGTCACTTTATTCAGAGCCGCCAGATAACGGGAATTGCAAAAATCAATCGCCTTGAACATTCCGCCTTCCGTGGCGCACCGGTCAATTTCTTTGCTGTACGGCAATATTCCCGCCCAACCGCCTATCAAATGCCCCATTTCCTCGATAGCGTGGAACGGTCTTGCCATACCCGCAAGACTGAGATGTTCGTCATACCGGAACCTTGCGTCCAGCAGCAGCGGCTGATGCGCTTTCAGATAATTTATGCCTTTTAAATCCGGCGTCAGTATCCGTATAATAATGTCCGCCGCGTCTATGGCTGCCGGAGTGAAAAAATTCGTCATGCTCGGACCGCAGTCAATAATAACGAAGTCTACTAACTTTGAGGCGTTGGAAATAAGGTCCATAGCCATATCGAATTTTATTTCCGGATAACTCAAAGGATTTTCTCCGGCGGTATATCCCATCAATCCGATAAACGGATATGATCTTAAAATCGTTACCTTGCTTGCCACCAGCGCGGTGTCGATTTCCACGGAGGATAATACGTTCCCGATCGACGCGCCGGTTTCAATTATTTGATCCGGCAGCCAAACCGGGAGCATCGGCGTGCTGAGGTCGGCGTTGATGATGATCGCTTTCTTTTTATCTTTGGTAAGGGCTTTTGATAAAACGCAGGAAAATATGGATTTCCCACTGCCGGAACTGCCCCATACGGTTATTATTTTACCCACTTGATTAATCCTCCCGTTCTGTGATATTATTTCTTCTGTTTGCCTGATTCGACACAGCCGTATCGGGAACGCCGTATATTTCCCGCAAAACAGCGTCCTGTGCTTCAAGCAGCTCGTCCGCGACTTTATCGTTATTCCGGCTTATGAGGGCAACATGGGTGACGCCGTCGTTTTCAAGAGCGGTGATGATTTTCGCCTGCTCTGGCGACACGAGCACCGTTATCGTGGCGGACTGCCGTTTTTCTTCATCTTCCGGCACATCCAGCGAATAATACACATTGACGCCCTTGGAGTCGGTGACGCTGAGTATTTTGACAAACTGCAATTCCGGGATATTGTTTGATTCGTTTTTGTAATGATAAATACGGATAATATCTCCGGGCTGCAGCTTATCGGATAATCCGCTTGCGAGGGATTTTACTGTTAAAGAAATAGCGACTTTGCCCGTTGGAATATTATTTAGGAATATATCCGAGGATATGGGCGTAAAACTGACTTTTGAGGATAATATATAATCCCCGGCGGCTAGATCCGCAGTCGCGTATTTCCCGATCACATCGTCTTCGCTTTTAGCGATATTATCCGGCAGGTTATATCCGCCCACCTCGACGGTTTCAATGTCTTTTGCCGTAATGACCGATCCTTTCAATACAGGCTGAGTAATACGGACTATTTCTGTTTTGCCGTTTGTCTGACGGCTGATCATGGGTATAGCGACAAAAGCGAGGATTGCCGCCAGCGCTATGCTGAAAATCCCGAATACAAATCGGTTGTTTAATTTCATTTTTGTTTCTCTCCTGATTCTATTTTTAATATAAATTTTAAAATAATCTACATCATTCGCTTGTAATCTACATCATTTTGTGGTATAATGATGTAGATTAATAAAATATGACGGAGATTATAAATGAAAATATTTGATTATAAAAATACTCCCAAGGCGTTGCTTACGCCGGATATCGTAGCTATGCTCACCAGTATTCACGAACACAAAGGTAAACAGGAATTATATATCGAAGCGCATTCCGATGCATTGACCACTCTTATGGAAATGGCAAAAATCCAAAGCACAGGCGCGTCCAACCGTATCGAGGGTATTCATACTACAGATAAACGCTTGGAAGAGTTAGTCAAGGATAAATCCGCTCCCCGTAACCGGACGGAACAGGAAATAGCGGGTTATCGCGATGTTCTCGCCACAATCCATGAAAGCTATGATTATATTCACCCGCGTCCGAATGTTATTCTTCAACTGCATAAACAACTATATTCGTTTGCCCAAAGCTCGATCGGCGGTTCATATAAAAACGCCGACAACTTCATTACGGAAACCGACGCCGAAGGCAACGAATCGATCCGTTTTAAACCTGTTCCCGCATATCTGACTGCAACTGCGACGGACAA
>WQXD01000532.1 GCA_009785015.1 Oscillospiraceae bacterium
CCCGGTAAATGCACGATTTTTATTTCGATATTTTTCAGCCTGCCTATTCGCAAAGCCGTTTCTTGGCCTTCCGGCACGAATATATCTATATTGCCTATGGTGTTGAACCATCTGCCGCCTCTGTCGCGTATTGTGTACTGCACGCCGTTCACCTCGATGATTGTCCCGAAGGGCAGCCAGTTGCAGGTCGCGGTAAAACACTGCACGCCGTTTTGAATAACAGATTCGCTCGCCGTTAATTTGCTGTTCGGCTCATCGCATTCGCAGCAGACAGCGTAATGCGTCGCTTCGCCTATGATAATGTCGCCCTCGCGGATAACGCGGCGGGGCGGGGCGGTCGGGGCTTCTGTGGGAGGCGGGGTTGGCGGCGGTGACGTCGGCGGGGCTGTGGGAGGTTCTGTCGCAGATTCTGTTGTCGGCTCGGTTGTAATAATCAGTTCTGTAATATTTTCTGTTACTTCTGTTACTTCTGTAGTTTCTGTAGTTATCAGTTCGATAAATATGCCGTAATCAGAATAGCCGGCATATTCTGTATATCCGGGTACTTCGGGTTCGGAACCAGACGGCGGCATCAATATCGCGCAGGCTAACGCGATATATATTATAACCGCGATAAATTCCCATCTTATCCGTTTTGGCCGTTTTATGCCCGTCTTATCGTTTTCGTTCATGTTTTAATCCTCATTATAAAATTGCGCGTAAATATTGCGTCTACGGTATTATAACAGAATCATAAGTTTTTTGCAACAATTTTTTTTATGTATAGCAAAACAAGTTTAAGAAAAAATTAAAAAATTCAAGAAAAGAGAGGGAAAAATAATTATGCAGTCATTTGTGTTTCACAGCCCGACAGAGATCATGTTCGGCAAAGGCGGCGAGGAAAAAACGGCGCAGCTTATCAAAAAATATAGCGGCACAAAAGTTTTAGTAGTTATCGGCGGAGGCAGCGTTATTAAATCCGGGCTGCTGAAAAAAATAACGGATAATCTTGATTCCGAAAATATTTATTACTGCGTGTTCGGCGGAGTACAGCCTAATCCGTTGCTTTCGCATGCGAGAGACGGCGTGAAGCTCGCCATAGATTCCGGCGCGGATTTTATATTGGCTGTAGGCGGCGGCAGTGCGATCGACGCGGCTAAAGCGATCGCGCACGGCGCGGCAAACCCGGACACCGACATCTGGAAATTCTGGAAACGCGAGGCGGAGCTCACGCGGTCTTTGCCGGTCGGGGTAGTTTTGACTATCTCTGCGGCGGGCAGCGAAACGAGCATGTCGGCTGTTCTGACAAATGCAGAAACCGGAGAACAACGCGGGCTCGGCACGGATTTTAACCGTCCGCGCTTCACAGTTATGAATCCCGAGCTCACTTATTCTGTGCCGAAATATCACGTCGCCTGCGGGATCGCCGATATTATGATGCACACAATGGACAGATATTTCTCGCAGGAAACCGGAACAAACGAATTCACCGACGCTATCGCCGCAGGCCTCTTGCGCACCGTGATCAAAAACGGACCGGTTATATTAGCCGACCCCGAAAATTACGACGCGGCAAGCGAGATCATGTGGTGCGGGAGCGTCACGCATAACGGCATAACCGGGCTCGGACGGCCTATGGATTTCTCGGTTCATCAGTTAGGGCACGAACTCAGCGGCAAATTTGACGTTGCGCACGGGGCAAGCCTCACGACAATGTGGGGAGCATGGGCGGAGTATGTCAAAAACGTGAATCCCGAGAGGTTCGCGAAATACGCGAGAGAAATCTGGGGAGTTGACGGCGCAAATGCGGGCATAGCGAAAACCGCGGAGTTTTTTAAATCTATCGGTATGCCGACTTGCTTCACCGAGCTTGGTATCGGCGTTCAGAGCGAAGCCGCGATAGACGGGCTGGCGGAAAAATGCGTGTTTTACGGCAAGCGTTTGGTGGGCAATTTCAAGCCGCTGGACAAGAGCGATGTTGCGAGTATATATAAGCTGGCGAATCGGTGATGAGAGGCGAAGGGAATTTATATTTTGGACGGAAAAGCCTCCTTTTTCAAAGGAGGTGGCGTGCGAAGCGCGACGGAGGATTAAAAATGAGAAATAATCTTCTCAATCCTCAGTCAGCTCCGCTGACAGCTCCTTTTTCAAAGGAGCCTTTACGCTGCGAATAGCGCAAAGAATTTATATTTTCAGGAGGTAATATATGACTGATATTATTCTTATAATTGTCACTGTATGTATTTTAGGAGGTGGAATAACTTGGTGCTTTTTGGTGCATCTAAATCTTTTTAAACATTATCATTATGTTTGCATAAAATGTGCTACTTCATACAAACCGACTACATTTTCGCAATCATTATTCGGAATTAATGGCGGCGACCAACGAAAATTAAAATGTCCAAAGTGTAATAAAAGAGAATGGGCAAATGCAATAAAAGACAAACCACGAGTATAAGCATTTGGCATAGCAATTATAAATTCAAGTAATTAGTAATAATCATGATTATCTACACACTCTTAATGGAATTAAACTGTTAATATTTAGGGAATAGAATATGA
>WQXD01000533.1 GCA_009785015.1 Oscillospiraceae bacterium
ATACTGTTTAACAAATCAGAATTTATGCCAACTCAGAATATCAAAGACATAACTACCGAATTTTCTTTAAATTTATCTGTTCCGGGAATATCAAGGGCAGATGATACGGTCACATATAAAAAATATAACGGAAAACAGGAATATAAATCTCTTTTAAGTTCTTCTGATTTTTCAGAGCCGTTAGAATATCTCGTTATAAATTGCGGCAGGCATGAAAATTCACGCATGACGCTTTATCCTGACAAAAAACTATTGACAGAATATAAAAACAAATCTATGAATTTTACGGCTTCTAATATTGCTCAGCCTCAGAAAAATTATATAAACCTGAAAATATATTTGGAGAATTATAAAGTGACGTAAAATATCCAAGAAAAGCCCCCTTTTGAAAGGGGGTGGCAAATGCAACGCATTTGACGGGGGTTTGCGTAATTCTCATACATCATCAAAGTTCACAAACCCCCTGCGGCGTTCCGCCGCTTTCCCCCTTTCAAAAGGGGGCTTTTTGTTCTTATACCGAAAGTATATTAAAATCCAAAAATATGTTGACAAATATATTGGTTTTATAGTAAAATTAATTATCGAATATTTACAAAAAAATATAGTAAAACAGAAAAGAGAGGATTGGATTTAATATGAAATTCGGTTATTTTAACGACGCTGATAAAGAATATGTCATCACATCGCCTAAAACCCCCTATCCGTGGATAAATTATCTCGGCACTCAAAACTTTTTCTCGCTGATTTCAAATACGGCGGGAGGCTATCACTTCTATAAAGACGCAAGACTAAGAAGAATCACCCGCTACCGTTATAACAACGTTCCCATTGATATGGGCGGGAGATATTTTTATATCAACGACGGCGGGGTTATCTGGTCGCCCGGCTGGTCGCCTGTCAAAACAGAACTTGACAATTACGAATGTCGTCACGGTATGGGTTATACTTCTATCACCGGCAGTAAAAATAATATCAGCGCAAATGCAACTTTTTTTGTCCCGCAGGATTACGACTGCGAAGTCCAGAAGTTATCGCTTAAAAATAACGGCGATTCGGATAAAACTATAAAACTTTTCTCTTTTATCGAGTTTTGCCTGTGGAACGCTCAGGACGATTCTACAAACTTCCAGAGAAATTTCAGCACCGGTGAAGTCGAAATCGAGGGCAACGCGATTTATCACAAGACAGAATATAAAGAACGCCGCAATCATTTCGCGTTTTATTACGTCAACAGCGAGATAAACGGCTTTGATTCCGACCGCGAAAGTTTTATCGGGCTCTATAACGGATTTGAAAATCCGCAGGCTGTAATTAACGGCAAAGCGTCAAATTCAGTCGCTGACGGCTGGTCGCCTATAGCTTCGCATTATCTTGAAATCGCTCTCAAACCCGGCGAAAGCAAAGATTTAATCTTTTTACTGGGCTATGTCGAGAACGAACAGGATAAAAAATTCAACAGCGATAAAACTATAAATAAAACCAACGCTTACGCAATTATCGAAAAGCTCGGCACTACAGAAAAAGCCGACGCCGCGTTATGCGCACTTAAAAAATACTGGGAAGATTTGCTCTCAAAATATTATATTGATACTCCAGACGATAACATGAACAGAATGGTGAATATCTGGAATCAGTATCAGTGTATGGTCACGTTTAATATGTCGCGTTCGGCTTCGTATTTTGAATCGGGTATCGGCAGGGGCATGGGATTTCGTGACTCCAATCAGGATATTCTCGGTTTTGTGCATCAGATTCCCGAACGCGCAAGAGAAAGGCTTCTCGATTTGGCCGCTACGCAATTTGAGGACGGCGGCTGTTATCATCAGTATCAGCCGCTCACAAAAAAAGGCAACGACGAAGTCGGGGGCAATTTCTCCGACGACCCGCTGTGGATGATTATGGCGACTATATCTTATCTCAAAGAAACAGGCGATTATTCTATACTCGACGAAACAGTGCCGTATGATAACGATACGAGCAAAGCTCAATCTATGATGCACCATTTAAAACAAAGTTTTTCAAGAGTTGTCACGAACTTAGGGCCGCACGGTCTGCCGTTAATTATGCGCGCAGACTGGAACGACTGTTTAAATCTCAACTGTTTCTCAAACGAACCGGGCGAAAGTTTCCAGACAACTACTTCAAAAGACGGCAAAGTCGCCGAATCTGTTTTCGTCGCGGGTATGCTAACGTTTATCGCGCCTGATTATATAAAACTCTGTAAAGCTCTTGAGCTTGACAGCGAGGCGGATTACGCTCAAACCGAAGCCGATAAAATGGCGAAAGCTATTATAAATCACGGATACGACGGCGAATGGTTTATTAGAGCTTACGACGATTTCGGGCGAAAAGTCGGCTCAAAAGAATGTGAAGAAGGCAAAATCTTTATAGAATCTCAGGGATTTTGTATCATGTCGAACATAGGCAAAGAACAGGGATATGATATACAAACGCTTAACAGCGTCGATAAACATCTAAATACAAAATACGGGCTTATATTAAACTCGCCCGCTTTTACTAAATATTATATAGAA
>WQXD01000534.1 GCA_009785015.1 Oscillospiraceae bacterium
AAGCATTAAGAGCGACCACATCAGCTTCTCCATCGGAAAATCAGAACCGTAAAAACCTATATCACGAATCTTGTTTTCGTTAGTCCAAATATATTCAGTCAATTTTTTAAATAAGTTTATATTTTGTAAATATAACTCATTTCGGTATTCAGAATGTTTTTTATCAGTGATAATAAATGCGGTTTGATAACGCCTGCCGTCAAAAGACAAAAATTCACAGTCAGCAAGCCAGTCAAGGTCAAATTCGAGATATGGTTTTGATATGCCGAGCAGTCCGGCAAGTTCGTCAATGGTCTTACCTTCTCCTCGGCATAACAGACATACATTTTGCCTGATAAGGCTGTCATTAATTTTATCAGTATCAGGCACTTTCGGAACATTGCCGACCGCAGCCATAATCAGCCTGCCGGGGCTGTGCACATAAGTGTTTTCGTTTTTCATTGTTTCAAGCTCCTTTTTTACTTTTTTTCGAGCGTCGAACAAGTGCCATTCGGCGGCGGTTTCGGTTATATTAAGCCGAGCCGCGACTTCGCGCACAGGCAAACCGTCAAGATAATGGAGTATGACCGCTTCACGCTGCAACTTACTCAAGTCGGCAATTTTGCGCCTCATATACGAGAGCTCTGCCTGAAGCGCGTCATTTTCGGCGTAATCCCGCGCGAAGTCAGTACCGTCAGGCAGAGTGTCCGGCAATTCGTCGGTTCTGCGCCTGACAAGTATTCTGACATGATTACACCAGACATAATACGCTGTTTTCCAGATGAAATTCTCAAGCTTTTCAACTTTATCCTGTTTTGAAACCGCAACGAAAACCTGTAAAAATACCTCTTGCGCCAAATCTTCGCCGTCAGTACGATTGCCCGTTTTCTTTACAGCCCAATTAAGAATTTTTGCCGAATATTCATCTGTAATCTTCGCATAATGCATTGTCAAGATATAATTGGACAAAATTTAGCTTTCCATTAAAGGTAAATTGTGCCATTGCTGTGGCGTAAGGTAATTAAGTGAGCTGTGAATCCTGATGTTGTTGTACCAGTTCACATAATCAAACCAAAGGAGTTTAAACTCCGCTAAGTCGGCGAACTCCATGCCGAAAATGAACTCGGTTTTGATGATATTGTACATGGATTCGGCAACAGCATTGTCGATAGGAGTCCCTCTGGCAGAAAGACTGCGTTCGATGCCGAAAGCCTGTAAAAGCTGCTCAATCACGAGGTTTTTGAACTCGCTGCCTCTGTCAGTATGAAAAATATTTATCTGCCGTAAATCAGCCTGCACCGAATAAAATGCTGTTTCAACCAACTTCGCATCTTTTTTGCTGCCGACCGCGCTGCCAAGTATTTTCCGTCCGCACAAGTCTAACAATAAACATAAATATCGCCATTGACCCGCGATTTTCACATAGGTTAAGTCACTGACTACCACTTCGTATTGCCTGCGCCCATCGAACTCGCGTTGCACTACGTTACCCGTTGCGTCATTGTTGACTGCCGAATTGCTTTTCTTTTGTGGCGCAGTGTGTAGTTCGATACCAAGCCGTATTTCTTCATTATTTTACCGATTCTACGCCGTGACACCATGAACCCGCGTCTGTTCAAAACCACTTTCAATTTACGTGTGCCGTAATTGTTTCGGCCGCGGCGAAACTCATCTATTACTGCGTTTTCTAAGGCTGCATCTACCATTTGAGGCTTTTTCCTGTGATAAAGGGTACTTCGTGCAATTTTCAATGCCTTGCACATCGCGCTGATACTGTATTTTTCGGCATTCTCGAAAATCACACGTCTTTTCGTCCCAATATCAGCGCCGCTTGCTTTAAAATGTCGTTCTCCATCTTCAACTGCTTATTCTCTTTGCGTAATTGTCGTAGCTCTTTTTCGCTCTCACTCATATTTTCGACCGCGCCGAACTTTCCCCTTGTTGATAACTCCCGTTTCCAGTTTCGGATTGTTGTTTTTGAGATTTTGTACTCCCCTGACAATTCTATTACGCTTCGTCCGCTTGCTTCTAATTCCACTATTTTTCTCTTGAAATCTTCGTTGTAATACCTGCTTTCTTTTTCCATGATTTCTTCCTCCGCTTTTTTCTTTTTATTATATCATGGAAAACTATTAACTGTCCAATCTATTATAGCCTATTCACCATTGACGAAATTAATGCTATGGGCAAGCCTGGACTGCTTGGTGGGTTTTCCGTCACGGCTGAAGAAATGAAAAAATTGAAAACGCTCGCAAAAAAATCCGTCAACGCCGACAAAAAAGTCGTGGATATGAAAATCAAACTCGACGATACTCAAAACGAACTTGCCGAAACGAAAACTCAACTCGCTACCGAAATAAAAAAGCGTCCGTCCATTACCGACCATTTGAATTGGTTCGAGAAGTTTATGGCGGCTATGAAACGCGCTCCCAAAAGATTAATGGCGGTTATCGCCGACATTATGCGACAGCCGCCTGAAAAAGTCGAGCCGGAACGTTCACAGCCAGAGCGAAGCAAAAATCAATCAAGGACAGAGGCACGGTA
>WQXD01000535.1 GCA_009785015.1 Oscillospiraceae bacterium
ATTATATTATATCACATTTTATCTCTGTTTTTGCGATTTTTTGAGAACTACCGCCGACCCTGAGACTAAAACCAATAAAATTATTATCATATAGAAAGTATCGCCCGTTTTTGGAGCCGGAGCAGGCGCAACCGCCGCCGGAGCGGGAACTTCTTCCGCGACTTCTTCAGCAGACTCTTCGACGGCTGCCGCGAGAGTCGCGACAGGTCCCGCTAATTTGAAGAAATCATAGTTCCACCAGCTTTTACCGTTTGTTACCCTGATTTGTTCGTCTGTATTGCCGGTTCTGTCCTCGGCTATCATACCCATCATAAACGTCCAGCCTTCCTGCGCAGTGAAGTCCCATTGTCCCGGATTGCCGTCCGTATCGAATTTCAAGCCTTCCCACGGTATAAATATTTCTATATTATACGGGTAATATCCCTGCGCGTTAGCCGCAGAGGCTCTTTTGCTTGCCGTTTTGACCCCTAAATTTTTAGGGTTGTTTTGAAAACTGTCCCAACCGCCCGACGTCTGACCTTCGAGCCAGAAGTTGGGTTCGCTCGTTTCCGACCAGAAATAATACCAGTACATATTCCCCGCGCTGTTGTCAAGCCCGTCGAAATCGTCCGAGGGGACAATCTCAATCGAATGTCTGTCGGTCATTTTGTTGCCGTCGTAATCGTCGCCGAGATATGCGGCCACGTCAAGCGGTCCGGGACTTGTAGGGTCGTTTTCGCATACGATTCCAATATATAATCCGTCGTTGGCCCACATGATATAATAATCCCATATCAGTCTGCTTGATGCCGCGATTTCGCCCCATTCGCCAATAGAACCGTCGCCGCCCCAAACGCCTGAATCCCATACGGTCAGTTCCGTATTTTCTTTTGTAATATCAAATGTCACTTTTAGAGCGCCCGCCCATTCTCCCTCTATATCGACCGTACCGTCGATTTTGATTGCCGGGTTTCCGTCGTTGACTTTAGGGACATTATAACGGTATTGGTCTTTATCCCCATCGTAATATGCCAGTACGCTTATGTTCAAAACAAAGATTAATATTAATACTACTGCCAGTAAACGCGATAATTTTTTCATAAAATTATTTCTCCTCTCGACTTCATAAATATTGATTTTAGTTTTATATTATTATATCACATAAAAAAACATCTGTCAATAATTTGATAAAGGGGACAGGGCATTTAAGTAAGTAAACAATTTATGAACAAAAACACCAAGCCGCTTCATCAGCCTGTCCTGAAACTTCGTTTTCACTCTTTAATCTTTTGAAAAGCCAACCGCTCTCCCCTGATTCCATACGATATTTTCCCGCAGTATTTATAGCCGTTTTTTTCAAGCAATTTTAACATGGGCGCGTTATCTTCGTGCGTATCTATGCGTATATTCCCCGCTTTTTTCAGACACCAGTCTAAGACAAACTGCCCCGCGCCCTTGCGGGTTCCTCCCGTGGCAAGCCTGTGTATAACTCCGTAAGGCTCGTCGTTCAGCCAGTTCCCATCTATCATATAATAAGTTTCCTCGCTGTCAGATAGAACAAACACGCCGATTACTTCGTCATTTTCCACTACCACATATCCGTCTTTTTTAATATCGGACTGCACAAGCTCCCTGTCCGGAGAATTATTTCCCCATTGATTAGGATTGCCGCTTTGGGCCATGAACTCTCTTGCTGTCTTATATATATCCATGACTTTTTCTAAATCATTTTCATGGGTTCGTCGTATTTCCATAATCACCCGTTCCTTTTTTGTTATATAAATTATGCTATATTTATGCCATTTCAAAAAATTCAATTATTTTATTTTTCGTCATTCCAGCCGCTTTGTTCCATCCATTTGGCTAATTGTTCAGATAAAGCCGTATTCCCCGAACCTGCTTTCTCTTTCTCCTGTGATTCGAGATATTTTTTGACGTCTGCCTTGCTTGCTCCCGCTTCCGAGCGGCGTTTTTCAAATTCGGACACTTTTTCGCGGTGTCCGCACACGCACGCAAATATCTTTTTTTCGCCCTCGCCGCGTATCTGGAGTTTTTTGTGGCAGTTGGGACAACGCGCATTAGTCTCGATAACTGTGTTCTTGCGATACCCGCATTCGCGCTCTGAACATACGAGCATCTTTCCCTTTTTTCCGTTCACTTCAAGCAAAAACTTCCCGCATTCAGGGCATTTCTGCCTTGTCATATTATCGTGTATGTATTTTGCGTCGCTTTTTGTGACCATAGAAACAAGATTTGTTGAATATTTTCTCATTTCCGCGATAAAATTATCGCTTTTTGCCATGCCTTTACTGATAAGATTTAACTGCTGTTCCCATTTTGCCGTAAGTTCGGCTGATTTCAAATCCTGCGGGACAATCGAAACCAACTGAATCCCTTTTGATGTGGGGACAATCTCTTTTCCCCTGCGTTCCACGTAAAACGACGAAAATAATTTTTCGATTATGTCCGCTCTTGTTGCCGGAGTTCCCAACCCGCTTGTGTTCTGAAGCACTTCGCGCAGATTTTTATCCTGAACCTGACCA
>WQXD01000536.1 GCA_009785015.1 Oscillospiraceae bacterium
ATCAGCGTGGTTACTTCGATATGACAGGCTTTGCTTGCCGCCTTTACTGTGTTTTTTACCGTATCCAAACCGCCGCTTATTTTTTTATAGAAATCATGGTTTATGCTTTTCAGGTCGATATTCATAGCGTCTATAAACGGTAAAAGCTCCAATAGAGGTTCTTCGCATATATAACCGTTTGTAACCAAGACATTTTTTTGATTCTGTCCGACGATTAACTTCGCGCAGTCATATACAAATTCGTAGTTAATCAACGGCTCGTTATAAGTGTACGCTACGCCGATGTTGTTTTTTGATGAAAGTTCTGCGGAATGCGCGGCGATTTCTTCGGGTGAAATTATTTGATACGGGGCGTTTGAATCCATAGAAATATGATGATTCTGACAAAAACCGCATTTGAAATTGCACCCGTAACCGCCTAACGATAATATTTTTGAGCCGGGGTAAAAATGATAAAGCGGCTTTTTTTCAATAGGGTCGAGAGCCAGAGCCGTTATTTTGCCGTAACTTTCGGGGGTTAATTTCCCGTCGATATTACGGCGAACTCCGCAAATCCCCGTTTTCCCGCCAGCAATCGAACAATGGTGCGGGCAAATATTGCAGGCTACTTTAGTTATACTCATGTGTGGCGCACCACCTCGAACCGTTCAAGCGTATAATTATCGCGTGGGCTTATGCCTGCTTTACGGCAGGCTATATTTATTTGTTCTTCAACGGTGTCCACACCCTCTAAATTCGGCAGCAAAAGCCCGCGTTTATAACCGCTTGTAACAATTGCTCCGTAACGTATTACGTCCAAATCTTCTTTTTTACAAGGCTGTGCGGGAGATAATACGTCTACGCTGTAAACAAGTTCAGGCAATTCTTCTTTTGAAACAGGAGGAAAACGAGGGTCGCGGGTACCGGAAGAAACCGCGTTCTGTTGTATTTCCTTGGCAATATTTAATTGCGTTGGTTCGGTCGTGCCGATACAACCCCGGAGCTGTCCGTGTTTTTTGATAGATACAAATACACCTGCGCGGTTATTAACGAGCGAGTCGCTTAAATTTTCCGGCAGCGGCGGAGTTTTTCCAGAAACTACATAGCTTTCCAAAGTTTCTCTCGCCAAACGGACATATTCATCTTCTTTGATGCGAGTATCCTGTAATTTTTCACAGATTTTTTCGTCGTATTGCGCAATAAAATCACGGTTGCCGTCATCTCCGATAATATTATAAGCGCAAACGGCGTATCCCACTCCGAGAGGTCCTTCGTATGAGTAAAACTGAGGCTGAACGGTTTTTTTATTTAACGCGCCCGACATAACGATAAAAGAATTAAGCCCGCATTCCGCGCCTTTTTCGCACAAATTATCGTCTAAAAAGAAAAAATCATCGAAATTTCCTGATTTCATGATGTCAACAAGATTTTTATCGAGTTCAGGACCTTCGGGCGCGAAACCATAGGGTCCGTCAGAAGTCAGTTTATGAGAAAGGTCGCCGCTTGCGATAATGACTGCACTGCGGTTCAATGATTCGACCGCTTCGCGAATAATCATGCCAAAACGGTAATGTTCCTGACGCGAAAGCCCGGATATTGAACAGCGGATCAATTTATAATTATTATAATATTGATTTACAAAATATAACGGGACTAACGTGCCGTGGTCAAGCGAAGAACTTTTCTCTCCCAATGTTCCCGCGGGAAAATCGTCTTTTTCGCACAAACGGCAGATTTCATTTACCAAAAGTTCATCGTATTCTGTTTTAAAAATATTGGGCGCGCCGAAATTTTTTAGGGTTCCCGTTGCTTCGTATCCGGGGGATATATGGATATAGTCGGCATATAATACAGAGTGAGGCGATATAAGAATAATAGTCTGCGGACGAATATCCGCGATTTGTTTTGAGATTGCGTGATAGCTGTCGATTGTTGTTTGGACTTCTTTTTCTTTTCCCCTGCCTACCTCAGGCACGATCAACGGCGGGTGCGGAACGATATAAGTCGCCGGTATTGATTCGGACATAAATTTTTCCTCCCTGTTTTTATTATTTTTGTGTGATTATTCCTATATTTTTCGGTCCTTTGAAATCAAAAGATATGATTTCATGTTTTATTGAGTGTTCGGTTAAATAAGCGCAAATTGATTTTACGAGTTCCTTTGAGCCTAACTTCTGCGTTGTATCCCAAAAATTGCAGCAAGGCACGATTAAAGCGGGTTTATATAACGCGCTTTCGACTACTTCTTTTATGGCTTCGTCGGGATGAAGTCCGACTATTAAATCATAATATTCCGCCATTTTATAAGTATATTTGCATTTTCTGCCCGGAACTCCTTTTAAAGTAAATCCCCTGGGGTCAATTACTTCAGAACAGTAATTATATTTTTTATTCAATATTCTTGACAAGAGTCCCTGACCTCCGGCGACGTCGGCTATATAGTTTACAGAACCGCCGAAATAATTATATATAAAATCCGCAAGTATTTCAAAACGGTCAATATCGCCGTGGCATCTTACCTGTTTTCTGCCCATGAT
>WQXD01000537.1 GCA_009785015.1 Oscillospiraceae bacterium
ATTTTTCAGACCAGCAAAGGCATGATACGATAGGAGCATACAGCAAGCACGCGAAAGATATGGGGATAACGCCGAATCTTGATAAAATGGCGGAAAATGGCGTAAAATTTGAGTATGCGTTTACGCCGCAGCCCGTATGCGGCCCGGCAAGGGCCTGCATTATGACGGGCAGGTTTGCTACGCAGAACGGCTGCTTCACGAACGGCAGGGCATTAAAAGAAAATGAGCAAACAATCGCGAAAATCCTGAGCGCGGCGGGGTATGATACTGCTTATATAGGCAAGTGGCATTTGGCTTCAAATAATTCGCACGCGATAGATAAAGACAGGCAGACGCATTACGGAACGACAGGCGTGCCTGAAAATCTTCGCGGCGGGTTCAGATACTGGCGCGCGTCTGATATTCTTGAGTTTACTTCCCGCGGATACGGCGGATATATTCATGATAATGACATGAATAAAATAGAATTTAAAGATTACAGGTGCGATTGTATAACGGATTTCGGCTTAGAATATATCGCGAACGAAGATAATAACGCCCGCGATGAAGAAAAACCGTTTTTCATGTTTATTTCACACATAGAGCCGCATCATCAGAATGACAGGGACAGATATGAAGGACCGGACGGTTCGCTTGAAAAATTCGGTAATTTTAAACTGCCCGGAGATTTAAAAAACGCGCGTGAAACAGAACCGGATTTTGACGACCATTTTGCTAATTATCTCGGCTGCTGTAACAGCCTGGATTATAATCTCGGCAGGATTATAGCCGAGCTTAAACAAAAAAATATATTTGAAGATACTATTATAATATATACGAGCGACCATTCATGTCATTTCAGAACGAGAAACGATGAATATAAACGCTCGTGCCATGAAAATAGCATACGCATACCTATGATAATATACGGAGGCGAATTTAAAGGCGGATTAGAAATTAAAAATCATTTAGTAAGCCTTATTGATTTGCCGGCAACGATACTTGATTCTGCGGGTGTTTCTGTGCCTAATGATTTCATGGGGAAATCCCTTGTAAATATTTTGGACGGCGATTTTGAATGGGAAAATGAAATATACACGCAGATAAGCGAAAATAAAATTGCGCGGAGCATCAGGACAGCTAAATGGAAATATGCGGTTATGTCGCCTGAAAATCCGTGGGCAGCCAGCGGAGCGGATAAATATTATGAAGAATTTTTATATGATTTGGAAAATGACCCGTATGAAGAAAATAATTTAATAAAAAATAATAAGTTTGATGAAGAACGGAAAGCTTTATCGAAAATTTTGATTAAGCACATGAACAGAGCGGGAGAAAAAACGCCCGTTATTACCACGGCTGAATAATTTAAAAAAAGGAGCAGGTTTATGTTAAAAAAAGTTTCGCAAAATCCGGCAATAACGAGTATTTTCACGGCAGACCCGTCGGCTCATGTATGGGACGGAAAAGTTTATATCTACGCGTCGCATGATATGGACCCAGCGAGGGGCTGCGACCTGATGGACAGGTATCACGTTTTCTCGAGCGAGGATATGATTAATTGGACGGACGAAGGGGAGATACTGCGTTCCGGCGACGTGAAGTGGGGCAGGCCTGAAGGCGGTTTCATGTGGGCGCCTGACTGCGCATATAAAAACGGCGTATATTATTTTTATTATCCGCATCCGAGCGGTACGAATTGGAATGATACATGGAAAATCGGCGTTGCAACGAGTAAGCACCCGGCAAAGGATTTTACCGACCGGGGATATATAGAGGGGCTTGGCGGATTTGCGATGATTGACCCGTGCGTTTTAGCCGACGACGACGGCAAATATTATATATACACGGGCGGCGGAAGCAGATGTGAGGGAGCGGAGCTGAACGATGACATGATGAGCATAAAAGAATCTGTGCAAATGACCGGGCTGCAAGATTTTCATGAGGCGACATGGGTATTTAAAAGAAACGGCATATATTATTTAACGTACTCTGACAATCTGCACGGCAAGAATCAGATGAGATACGCGATTAGCAGGAATCCGCTTGGTCCGTGGGAATATAAAGGCATATTCTTAGAGCCGACAGACTGTGATACGTCGCACGGCTCAGTCGCGGAATATAAAGGGCAATGGTATTTATTTTATCATAATTGCAACATATCAGGCAGAGGCAATCTGCGTTCCGTTTGCGTAGATTATTTATATTTTAACGATGACGGGACGATAAAAATTGTGAAGCAGACTAAAAAAGACGGAATAAAACCGGCGGGCAGCGCTCCTGATTTGAGCAATGCTGAAAAATATACGGATGCGGAGGGCTTATATTTATCTGTTTATATTGCCGGAGAAAAGACAGAAATAACTTTGGGCGAACAATCTATTTGCGAATTTAAGAATATTAATGGCGGCAGAGGCGGCAGAGCGACTATTTATATAAATTATAAAACGGACGCTAAACTTGCAAAAGTTAATCTGTATGTAAATGATACGGACTGGTCGTTGCTTAATATGCCGGGTGATTC